>JAYWBR010000270.1:0-4748 GCA_043781315.1 Verrucomicrobiota bacterium
GGCGACGCAAATAGTTTCGCGGTCTTCGACAACGTCCGGGTGGAACCTCTCGTCCTGTCGCCCGTGAAGTTGCTCGCGCCTTATGTGGCCGGAAATAATTTCGGCTTCGGTTTTGCGACCGAGCCTTACGAAAGCTACACGGTGCAATGGACGACGAACCTCGGCTCGCCGGCCTGGTTGAGCTACACGAATCTCGTCGGCGACGGCGGCACGAACACCGTGCTCGTGCCGTTGAATCCGGTGCCGCAGTATTTCCGGGTCACCCGGCCTTGAATTGTCCCGGAGCGCCGGTCTCCGACCCGGCTCGAAACAGAAGTCGCGCCCGCAACGCGCCGGGCGGGAGCCGGCGCTCCACGGCGACAGGCTCACACTTCTCGACACTGCCCGATGCACTGGGGACAAGACTCCCTCTTCCATGAACCTACGTTCGTATTTGGTAAGGACGCGTTCCACCCATCACGGCAGCCGGCCGCGATAAAACTTCGCGGGGAAATTCGTGGCGGGTTCCGCAAATTGCAGGAGATTGTTCACCGGCATGTTGGTGAGCAACGGTTTCCAGCTCGCAAGGTTCGTGGAAGTTTCGATCACGTAGTTCACGCCGTTCAACCCTTGCAGCGCGAACTGAAACACCCCGTTGGTTCCGGTCGGTGAAACCAGATAAATCGGCGGCAGGTTCGTCACAACGGTGGAGATTTCCAAGAACGCGATTTTGTTGTTCACCGCGCCCGCGCCGTTGCCGACGGTCAGGCGACCATCGCTCACGGTGACAATGCCAAAGCCTTCCACCCAGCGCGCGGAGGGCGTCTGCGCGCCGCTTACGACCAACACGCCCTCGGCATTGAGTTGGAAGTTGCCGTCCGCAAAGTCTGGATCACCAGAAACAATCCGCACCTGATACGTGCCGTTGGGGATGGCGATTTCCCACGTCGTGCCGCCGCCGGGTTTTTGCAGGTGGTTGAACGTGTCGTAGCGGGCGTCGTAAAAATTCGTCGAGTTGCGCTGACGGCCGTTGGCCGTGTTGTCCACGTCCCAGCCGTAGCTGAAACCATTGCCGCGATTGGCGAAAACCGAGCCGGCGTCCGGCAGATAACCGGCGAACAACGTCGCGCCATTGGTCTGGAAGTTGACTTTCGCCGACCAGACATTCGTGCCGAGCAAGGTTTGAATCGTCACGTTGACGGGCGCGGATGTGCCCATCGCGCCGAAGCTGTCCGAGGCAATCGCCCGCAGCGCAAACGTGCCGACGGCGGCGTTGGGCCAGGTGAAATTATATGGCGGCAACGCGTCGTCGCCGAGTTTGGTCACCTCGCGGAGGAACGCCACGTTCGTGATGCCGCCGTTGCTGGCGTTGGCGGTGGCTGACAACGCAAGGCTTGTCGGATAGGTGAACAGCGCGCCGCTCGTCGGGGCGGTCAACGTGACGGTCGGCGAAATGTTTGTCGCGACTGTGACGGTCACATTGTCGAGCACGCCGGTGTTGAGCAGGGAATTATTATGCGCGGTGACGGCGAGGCCGACATTGATCTGGGTGTTCATGCCAATGGTCGTGCTGCCGACCTGCGTCCAAGTAACGCCGTCAGGAGAAACAAAACCCGTGAAGAGGCTGCCCGCGCGGGTGAGGCGAACCCAATACGGTGCGGCATTGAACGGCCCGGCGATGTGGCTGCTCGCGCCGCCGGTTGCGTTGCGATATTGGAACGCCGTGCCGTTGGCGTACGACGTGAACATGGAAACGTGCGTGGAAGTGTTCGCCAAAGTCTCGCGGAACATCACGCCGGCCTTCGCCCAGCCATCGGTGTTCTGATGCGACACGACGTGGGCGGTGACGGTGCCGTCGCCGGTGAGTGGCAGGTAAACGTAGTGAAATGCGTCGGCGTTATTCCAGATGTCATCGCCGCCGCCGATCACGGTGAACTGTCCACCCGCGTAAGTCGCGTTGCCGGCGAGTCCGACACCGCCGACATCCGTGTGCTGCCACGGCAATGGCAGCGCGTTGGTCAGCGGCGGCAGGGACATGATCCAGTTCACGATGACGGCCATCGCGCTGGCATCCACCGTGTTCTTGGCGAGCGGCGGCATTTTGATTGCGGCCAGGCTGCTGTCGCGCTGGTAGAGAATGGATTTGTTCGTATCAGCGGGCGCGACGACGTACGCGCCCGAGATGCCGAGATTGTTTTGCACCGCGCCGCCGACGATGCCCTGGCTGTCCAGCGGCGTGTCGAAACGCGCGTCGAAATTCGCCTGCACGCCGCCGTTGGGACGATGGCACTGGGAACAATTCGCATCGAGGTACGAACGCGCGCGGAGTTCGAGCGTGGCATTGGTGTCCGTCACGGCGACCAGTTTTGAATAGCCGGGGATCGCCGCTTCACTGAGGGTCGTGTTGAAAAGGCCGACGTGATTCCACGCGCGCAGTTGATTGTCCGTCACGCCGGTGGAGATGTAGCCAAAGTTTCCGTTGAGCTGCCGTGTCTTCACGCCCAGCACGCCGCCGGAGGGAATCGTGTGACACGTCAGACATTCCTGCCGACCGGGGTACGACCAGACTTGCGTGCGGACGCCGGTGGCGGTGGTGATCGTGATGTTTTCGTTGGTGAGCGTGGACACGAGGTCAGCGTCGCTGTAATCCGCGCGCCATTTGTAGCTCGCGCCATAGACGAGACCGTTCGTGCCCAGCACGAGGAGCCGCGTTTCGAGCCGCTTCAACACGGCGGGATTGGTGTCGTTGATCGGGAGGTCAAAATTTTTCACGAAGACCGTGCCGTTGGGAAAAGTCCATTCGCCATTGGTCGCGAAGGTGATCGTGGTGTTGGTGGCCAGCGCCATCCAGCGGGTTTTCACCGCGCTGTCCGACCACAACGGCGAGTTGACGGTGTAAGGAACAAAACCCGGATTCGGCGCGAGCGTCGTGAGGTTGGTGAATGCGCCGGTTTGGGAAAGCAAACCCGGCAACGGACGGCTCGCCACCGGTGAACCTTTCGCAAATTTGTAAATCTGCCCGCCCACGCTGCTCATCTGGCAGAGGTAAAGTTCGTTGTTCGCATCAAGGCCAAACGAGGAAAGCCCCGTATAATCCGAGCCGGAGTTCGGCCCGTTGCCCTTGGGCAAGGTGGCGATAGCGACCTTGGTGGCGGGCATGGTGCTTTCATTCATGTACCAGATCGTGCGCGCCACGTTGTCGCCAAAGATGTAGCGCCCGCCGAGTTCCGTCGCGAATTCGCTACCGCGATAAACATAGCCGCCGATGACTGCCTGGCCTTCCGCGTGGGTGTAATCGAGAATGGGCCGACGGTTGATTCCAAGGTAGGGCTGCGTGAGATCGCCGTTCAAACCTTCGATGACGCTCCACTGAAAATTCAATCCACTCTCCCCCGGTTGCATCACGTCAATCTCTTCGCGCGAACCGGCCCCGACATCACCGATGTAAATTTTTCCGGTCGGCGGATCAATCGTCATGCGATGCGGACTGCGCAGGCCGAGACAATAAAATTCCTCCAGCACGTTCGCCTGTCCGACGAAGGGGTTGTCGTTCGGGATGAAATAATTCGCCGTCGTGCCCAGCAACGGCTGACGTGGCGGAGCGTGACTGATTGCACCGCCGCGCATGTCCACGTCAATGCGGAACACGCCGGAGAAAAGATTGTTCACGATCTGCTGCGTGGGCGCGCGTTCGTCGTCGCCGTCCGTCCAGTAGAGGAATCCATTCGTGGGATGAAAGAACATGCCGCCGCCGTTGTGCCAGACGCTGTCGCCGGTTTGATCCACGAAGACGAGTTCGGAACTGAGCGCCGCCACGCCGTTGCTGACCACGAAGCGCGACAAGCGGTCGTGATATTTTCCGATGACCTGCTCCGGCGGACGCGTCGTCGGGCTGCCGACCACCGTGCCGGGCGTCACCCAGGTGTAATAAAGAAACATGAACTTGTTCGTCACGAAGCCCGGATGAAACGCCAGCCCGAGCAGGCCGGAATCATCCCAGCCCTGGCATTGGTTGCTGAGGTCAATGACCAGCGTCTTCGTGGTCGTGTTGGAATTGTTGACGAACGTCCAGACGCGGCCTTCGCGCTCCCAGGCGCACAAAAGATTCGTGCCGGGCACGGGCAGCACGCCGATGATGTTGGTGAAATACAGATTCGGAAACGCCGGCACCAACGACCAGTTCGGCGGAACGACCGGCGCGGTTTCCGGCATCACGTTGTTGAGAAATGCGCCGATGGCCGGGCGGCTCGCCAAGCCGTACGGTTGGGCGAGGCAGATCGGGATCGTTGCAAACAAGAGGAGGAGGGTGCAAAGCGTTGCCCGGAGGAACGACAGGGTGCGACAGAAATTCATAAAGACAAACAGGCTGGAATAAATAATGGCCGGGCAGGCTGGATCATGTAAAAACTTTCCAAGAGAGTAGCACGATTGCTTGATATTGCACGTCCCAAAAATACACGACACGCCGCAGGGGTGCGATTAAGCCGGAATTATTCAGTTGGCTGAAAGACTCGCCCTCACCCCGGCCCTCTCCCCCGGGGAGCTTTTCCCGCGCTGGAGCAACCCCACCCGCTAGTGACTCGTCCGTGACTGGCGACCGCCGTTCCCTCTCCTCGGGGGAGAGGGTTAGGGTGAGGGCGGGCTTGTCTCTCCACTGAATAGTTCCGGTTTAACCCGAACTCCGAAGTGGCGGCGGTCATTGCGCTGGGTAGCACAGGCCACTGGCCTGTGCCGAGCGGCGACCCGCCGCTCGGAACGGGGAAACCGTC
>JAYWBR010000271.1:0-4747 GCA_043781315.1 Verrucomicrobiota bacterium
TCCGGCACGAACAGCAGCGCCTTGGCCCCCATCATTTTCAGATCGCCCTTGTAAAAAACATCGGTGAACAGATTGGTCTCCACCATTTCCTTGGAGTCAGGCCGGACAGGGATACGGATTTTCGCCGCTTCGAGTTTTGCGCCGAGCCGTTCCACGAACTGCCGGTTCCGCTCCTCGTTTTCGCTCTCCACCACCACCACGAGATCGTCCTGCTGGGGGAATTCTTTTTTGAAGGCGAGAAAATTGTGCTGATACTTCTTGTTCGAACCGACCAGGTTGTCCCGGTTCATGTCGAACTCGAGATATTTTACCGTGTAGAGAATGCAGACGACGAACAGGACCGCCTGCGAATACAGCATCAGCCGGCGATGCCGGAAGACCAGCCGCGCAAGCAGGGCCAACCCTTTGGCCATGCTGGATTCGTCGGTCAGTTGTTTCATCACCGGGGCACCGCTCAACCCGCCCGCTCAACAAACACCGCCGTGCCGTAGCACAGCACCTCGGTGATGCCCTGCGCAATTTCCGTCGCGTCATAGCGCACGCCGATGACGGCGTTGGCCCCGAGTTGTCCGGCGTGTTCGAGCATCTGGTTGAAGGTGTCTTCCCGGGCGCGTTCGCAAAGGCTGGTGTAGAGCGTGATGTTGCCGCCGAAGATCGCCTGGATGCCGGCACCGATGTTGCCAATCACCGACCGCGAGCGCACCATGATGCCGCGCACGACGCCGAAGGATTTCGTGATGCGATAACCCGGCAACTCAAATGCCGTGGTGGTCAGAGGATGTGTCTGGCTCATAAGCGAGGGGGATTAAACACGAGCCAAGACGGGGGAAAAAGTTTTTTTTCGATCAACGAAGCATGATGTTTTGGCAACCCCTTCTGAATAGCACCGCTAAAAAACTCCAAAGATTCCGGCCAACCAAAGCAGTCTGCCCATCTTTGGCTTTCACGAATCTTTGGGAAGCATCGGGAACCGGAAGGCTGCTGGCGAAACGAACATCACGGAGAATTGAATGGGTTGTTTGAAGAAGAACTTCGGAGAAGGTTTGATCCGGTGGCCGCTGAATCCTCACCGAGAGCGCGGGTGCAATTGCGACACGCGAATCGGATCAACCGCAGTCAGCACCCCCGGCAAAGGATTCGATGGGATGGGTTGCCGGCACACCGTAGAACGGCGGGACGGGCCATCAAGCTTTCCAAGCGGAAAGCAAAATCGCATCAGGCCGGGTTCGCGGTAAGGCCGGCGGTGTCGAGCGGGCGCGCAGAGGTCTGTTCGCGGGGCATGAGGGTCTGGCCCGCCTCGTTGCCGAAGTGGAAACCCGATTCATCCTCGTAGCCCACCGGCGCGGTCGCCGTGGCGAAGAGGCCGACGATTAAACCTGTCACTGTGAACCCGGTCGCAATAATTAAGATGCTCATGCCGTTTTTGAAAGCAGCCCCGATGCCGAGCGGTTCAAGGGGGATTTGCGCGGGATGATTTGCTCATGGTGTCCACTTTTGAAAAGCCTGTTCCGAAACTGGACAGGACAGGCGGAACCGCAGATGTAGCGTCCGGCCTGTGGCCGGACATTTCGGCGGGTTAAAAATTTTGAGGCACAGCCTCGACGCTACATCTTCACGCAACAACTACTTGTCGAGGAAGGTAATTTTAACGCCACCCTCTTTGGGTTTTGAAAAACTGTCGAGCAAGGTTGGGGAGGTGGTCGGAGTGGAAATCGTCGCCACCGACTTGGCGCAGGTCTCCGCCTTGGGACTGAGCGCCGAACGCATCGCACCTTCAACGAGCTGCGCGCAGTGGATTTTCATCGGCGGCAATGGGCCAAGTTCGCCCGCCAACTCCTCGGGCCGGAGCGCCAGTGCTTCCGCCGCCGTCTTGCCGCGAATCAGTTCCGTCGCGAGGCTGGCCACGGCAATCGCCGTCTCGCACCCGAACGACTGGAACGTGGCGCGGTCAATCACCTGTTTGCCGTCCTGCTCCTTGAACTTCACCCACATCCGCAGCATCTCGCCGCAATCCGCATTGCCCACCGTACCCACCGCATCGGCATCGGCCAGCTCGCCCATGTTTTGGGGATTGGCCAGCGCCGCTTGAATTCGTTTTTGTAAATCGTTGTTCATCGTCGAAAGAATTTAGCCACAAAAAAGCGCAAAAGGCGCAAAGTTTTTTCAATTCCGGTTTGTGCCTGCTGTGTCTTTTCGTGGCTATCCAAGTTTATACCTGCGCATCGCCAGCTCCACTTCCTGCGCCCAGGCATCAATCCCACCGCGCAGACAGCGCACATTCTGCAAACCGTGACCCATGAAATACGCCGCCGCATCCAGACCGTTCTTGCCCGCGTGATCAATGACGACCAGCGGCTTCGTATTCGAACCGTCGCCCATCACCTGCCGCATCACATCCTGCGACAACAACACCGAACCGGCAATGTTCACCGCCTCAAATTCCTCGCGCGACCGCACGTCCACCAACCGCACCGATGGGTCTTGCTCGCGCAACTTCGCCAACTCCTTCGGTTCGATGAAGATTTTCGCGTCCTGCTCGTGACTGGACTGGATGTGCGTCAAAACTTCAGTCACGTCCAGGCCTCCGTTGCGTTCGCAGACTTGGGCGAGCGTTTCGGTCGGTTGAAACCCGCAACTGCTGCAACCGCCGATGTGGTAGCGCCGGAACAACGCCCGTTGTGCGCCGGGAAATTGTTCCAGAACGGCGCTCATCGGCGACTGCGGGGTGATGGTTTCGGTATTCACGTCTGGCCCAGTTTGCACGCGGAACTTGGTTCTGTCCATCCTTGCAACTTTAGGCGGACAAACATTCAACATTGAACATTCAACTCCCAACTTCCAATGACAACACGCAAGACGCGTCCTTGAATGTTCAATGTTGGGCGTTGAATGTTGAATGTTTCCCCTTTCCTGAGTTCCCCATTCCCGGCATTTTCCTCGGATGCGAATTTTATCAGGCATCCAGCCTTCGGGCGCGCTGCATCTCGGGAACTACTTCGGGATGATGCGCCCGTCCATCGAGCTGCAAGACAAGGGCGAGGCATTTTATTTCATCGCGGATTTCCATTCGATGACCTCGCTGTTCGATGCCAAGCAACGTCGCCAAAACACCCTCGACGTGGCGCTGGATTTTCTGGCGTGCGGCCTGGATCCAAAAAAATCCGTGTTCTTCCGCCAGTCCGACGTGCCGGAAGTCTGTGAACTTTCCTGGTTGCTTTCGACGGTGACGCCGATGGGTATGCTCGAACGGGCTACCAGCTACAAAGACAAAATTGCCCGAGGCATCGCGCCCATGCACGGCCTGTTTGCCTATCCGGTGTTGATGGCGGCGGACATTTTGATTTACGACTCGAACGTCGTGCCGGTCGGGCATGACCAGAAGCAGCACCTCGAAATGACGCGCGACATCGCCGTAAAATTCAACGAGACCTACGGTGAAACCTTCCTGATTCCCGAACCGCAAATCAAAGGCGAAACCGCGAAAGTCCCCGGCCTCGACGGCGAGAAGATGAGCAAGAGCTACGGCAACACGCTCGAGATTTTCGGCGATGAAAAAGTCCTCCGCAAAAAAGTCATGGGCATCAAGATGGACAGCCGCACCCCGGCTGAACCCAAGCCGGACGCGGAGCAAAACCTCGCGATTCAAATCCTCAAACTCGTCGCGCCCGCCGCCGAAGCGCAGAGCATCGAGGAACGCCTGCGCGCGGGCGGTTTTGGTTATGGCGATTTGAAGAAGGCGTTGTTCGAGCACTACTGGAATTACTTCGCCGAGGCGCGGGCGAAGCGCGCGGAACTGGCGGCGAACCTGGATTATGTCCACGGCGTTTTGAATGAGGGCGCCACCAAAGCCCGGGCCAAGGCCCGGGAAGTTTTGAAACGCGCGCGCCAGGCCAGCGGACTCGAGTAACATGAACCGCGCTGTTTTCCTCGACCGCGACGGCACCATCGTCGCCGAAAAGAATTATCTGCACCGCCCGGAAGAGGTCGTGATCTTTCCCGGCGCGGGCGCGGCGTTGAAACGCTTGCAGGACGCGGGCTTCAAGCTGTTCATCGTTTCCAACCAGTCCGGCGTGGGGCGCGGCTATTTCACGATGGCGGATGTGGACAAGGTCAACGCCCATCTCTGCGCCGAGCTGGCCCGCGACGGCGTGCGCTTCGAGAAAATCTACATCGCTCCCGAAGCTCCCGACGCGCCGAGCCGTGGCCGCAAGCCCTCGCCGCAATTTCTCTTCGACGCCCGCGATGAATTCAACCTCGACCTCGCGCACAGCTACATGGTCGGCGACAAGCTGATTGATCTGGAATGTGGCTGGAACGCGGGCGTGAAGAAAAGCATTCTTGTCCGCACCGGCTATGGCGCGGGTGAAGAGCAAAAGTCGCCCAATCAAATCAAAGCCGCCGTGGTGGTGGATGGTTTGCCGACGATGGTGGAATGGATTCTTGGCCACGGATGAAACACGGATTGAACACGGACAAAAATCTGTGTTTCATCTGTGTTTCATCTGTGGCTAAATCTCGCCCGTGAAAATTTTAGGCATCATTCCGGCGCGCTACGCCTCGACCCGCTTTCCCGGCAAGCCGCTTGCGCTCATCGCGGGCAAGCCGCTCATCCAGCATGTCGTGGAGCAATGTCAGTTGGCGAAGTCGTTGAGCGAGGTCATCGTGGCCACGGACGACGTACGCATCTGGGAAGTGGCGCAAAATTTCTGCCGCGCCGAGATGACGCTGCCGGATCATCCCAGCGGCT
>JAYWBR010000272.1:0-4715 GCA_043781315.1 Verrucomicrobiota bacterium
TGGAGTTGGATGCGGTGCGCCCGTATTTTTCCGGCGTGGACGTGGCGGCGGGCTTGACCAAAGGCAAATTCGTGGCGTTCAACCGCGACAGCGGAGTGACGTTGCGCGGGAAGCTATTCTAACCTGAAAGCACTTCGCCCCAGCCATGCGCGGCAATGATGGTGCGCACAATCAGTTGCCGACGGGCCGGGGAAACTTCACCTCTTCGGCCTTTGATTTTGTCCCGGGGCACGGTGTAAATCAAATCGCACTTGCACAACGTCGGCCAGTCCAACCCATCCACCATGTCAAGGATGACCTCGCCCGCCGCCGCCGTGCGACCGGCGCGCTGGGTGGAGCAAAGAATCACTTCCACATCCGGTTTGTTGCCCGCGCGGGCTGAATTGGAGACGACAACGCACGGGTGAGGTTCGGGCCAGCCGGGCGGCTGCCAGCTAAAAATATCAAAAGGCTTCATTCTTCAAACGGCGCGAGTCCCTTGTTGCTGGCCTGAGCAAACGCGTGCTCGACTTTTTCCCATGCCGGATCATCCGGGAAGGTTTTCACGTCCGGCAACAACATCACCATGCGCACCTTGGACGGTTTGGCGCGCTTGACTAAGATCGTGTCCTCATCAATGCGCTGAATCGTGACGGCAGACTTGGGGGCAAACTCGGACGGCAGCACCAATCGGCGGCGGTCATCAATCACGGTTGCATTCATAAATGGGAAGCTCCCACACGCTCAAACCCTTGTCAAGGTGACATCTCAGGACAGGGTTTTTCAGGGTGCGGTTAAAGTCGGGTGAGGCTAATTATTGGCCCCGGAGATTCCGTCCAGACTGAACCAATCCGCGTCGCTGAAGGTCGGATCAATTCGCACCGGGTAAATCGCCGCCGCATCTTCCACCAGGACTGTCAGCCGCGCTGCCGTGGTCACTTCCAAGCGCGCCGTCAGCACTGTGCCGGCGGCATCCACCACGCGCAAACGGGCGTAGGCAATCTTGCGCCCCGAACCCTCGAGCACCAATCGCGCGCCATTTGCCAACGCCTCGGCTCTGGCTCCCGTCACGTCCAGTTCCACACGCAACGTGCCGACACCGGCAGGCCGCTGCGTCACTACAAAATCTTGCCGGATGCCGTCCACACTCACGGAATATTCCTCGGTCAACTCGGGGCGTTCGCAGCGGGCCAGCTTGTGGTTCACGCTCACATTGCCTTGCGGCGGCAGGCTTGTCAGCGCACCTTCACGGCCAATGGCGCGCGCGAGCACGCGGAACTTTTCACCGGCCTGCGGCGCGACGGTCGAGACCAACCACAATCCTTCCGGCGTTGCCAGGCCTTCCAGTTTCTGAAACACGCAGCGCAGCCGCGCACCTTCCGGCGTCGGCACCACGGACAGGCCGTCGCCTTGGTATTGTGCGCCGGCCTTCGCACCCAACTCGGACAAGGGGATGAGAGCGGAGGATTGGCCGGCGGACTCTGCATTCGCGGCGACTGCCATCACGGTCAACCACAGGACGCTGACAACAAGGAAGCGAAGGGAGCGGATCGGTTTCATGGCGGTGGTGACGCGGCGGTTTACCTGATCGGATGCAACTCAAATTCAGGATTGGTTAAACAATGCGTCTTGCCTAATGAATTTCAACAACAATCCCGACAGGTGTCGCGTTCAAGCTTGCTGGTTGCCCCCATTTCTTGTAGGGTTTCTCCATGAAAATGTCCAAGGGCCAGCTTTCCAACTCCCGCCAGAAACGCCGTCGGGCCGGGCATTCGCTTTCTCAAAAACCTGGTCGTTGGCGGGGATGGCTCGTGACCTGCGCGCTTTGCGGAATCATTTCAACCAACGCAGCAACGATCCGGGATGATCGTCCCGACAGCGCCTATCGCAATCTGGCCAACAGTTCCGATTACCAAAGCGTGGGTATCTTTGTTAACGCGGATGGCTACACCGGCTGCGGCATCTTGATCGCGCCGGACTGGGTGTTGACGGCCGCACACTTGTTCCTCAGCGCGGGTTCAGGCTCGTTCAGCATCAATGGCAACACGTACAATTCCAGTCAATTGATCATCCATCCCGACTGGCGCAGCGCCAATGTTCTGGCCGGCTCCGATTTCGGGCTGGTGCATTTGAACACGGCGGTCTCCGGCATCACCCCGGCGACGCTTTATCCCGGCACGGCGGAATCCGGACAGGTGGGCACCTTCGTCGGCTTCGGTTTGACCGGCACGGGTTTGACCGGCTACACCACGCTCGACTATGTGAAGCGCGCTTTTCAAAACGTGATGGATGGAGATTTTGGCAGTCCCGCCCTGGTTCTGGGGGCCGATTTCGACAGTCCGCGTGATGCGACTAAAAATCAGTTTGGCTCGGCCACCCCGCTGAACCTCGAGGGCTGCGTCGCCCCCGGCGACAGCGGCGGTGGTGTGTTCGGCACCTTCAACGGTCAGTCTTACTTGGTGGGAGTTGTCTCAGCCGTGGTGTCCACGGATGGCAACTCCAACGCCAATTATGGCGACATGAGCGCCTGGGGCCGGGTGGCGGCCTTCGATTCATGGATCGGCAGCTACGTGCCCAGTGCGGTTCCAGAACCTTCCCTGGCGGCGCTCGCAACGGTGGGCGGCCTGATTTTTTTCGCGCGCCGAAGGCGCACTGGATCCAAGTAGCCCAGACGCGCAGCGTTTTTTTGGCTTTCGTTCCTTAGCCCGGACTTTGATATTCACGCCATGCGAAACCCCATCATCGCCGCGCTCGATGTCTCGTCCGTGGAACAGGCCCTCAAGCTTGCCCAAGAAATTGCGCCCGCCGTCGGCGCGTTCAAGATCGGCGGCGAACTGTTCACCGCCGCTGGCCCTGACATCGTCCGCCGCGTGCGCGCCACCGGGGCGGCCGTCTTTCTCGATTTGAAATTTCACGACATCCCCAACACCGTCGCCAAGTCCGTGGCGTCCGCCGTGCGGCTCGATGTGCAAATGCTCACCATCCACACCAGCGGCGGCGCGGAGATGATGCGCGCGGCGGAGAAGTCCGCGCAGGACACGGCGAAATCTCTCGGTCTGCCCGCCCCGCTCGTGCTCGGCGTGACCGTGCTGACCAGTTCCAACCACGAGACGCTGGCGGAAATCGGCTGCGAGCCGGACACGGAAAAACAAGTCACCCGTCTCGCGCAACTCGCCGTCCAGGCCGGCCTGCGCGGGCTTGTCTGCTCGCCGCTGGAGTTGGTGGTGCTGCGAAAAATCCTGCCCGCGCAGATTCAGCTCGTGACGCCCGGCATCCGCACCGGTGCTGAAAAATCTGATGACCAGAAGCGCACCTTGTCGCCGCTGGAGGCGATGAATGCCGGGGCCAGTTGGTTGGTGATTGGCCGGCCGATTTACGCGGCGGAAAATCCACGCGCGGCGGCGGAGAAGATTTTGGAATCGCTGGGCTAAAATAAAACTGAACCACAAAGAAACCAAGGAACAAAGTCCGCCCAGCTTGGTTGCTTGGTTTCTGGGTTGTTAAAACTATGAAAACCATCACGGTCGTCGCCACGTTTCAAGCCAAGCCCGGCAAGGAAGCCGAGCTGAAACAAGCCTTGCTCAGCCTGGTCGCACCCACGCGCAAGGAAGCGGGCTGCCTCAACTACGACCTGCAGGAATCGCCCGAAGACCCGGCGAAGTTTCTCTTCCACGAAAACTGGGCGAGCCAGGCGCAGCTCGACGCGCATCTGGCCAACGCGCAGATCCAGGCCCTGCTGCCGCGCGTGGGCGAACTTTGTGTGGCGTTTCCCGACATCGTCATCTGGGAGAAGATTGCGTAGCGCCAGCGGAGATTTGGTCAGCTCAGGATTTCTAAAATCAAGGGTGCCGGCTTCTTTGGCCTTGGGGAAATTTCAAACGCGGCTCTGAGCCGGTCCTGCGCGGCTTTGGCCGACGCCTGATCGGCGGCATGAATCCGCGCCAGAACAAAATTCTTTTCCACCCGCTCGCCCGGCTTGGCCATCCGGTCAACGCCCACGTCAAAGTTGATGGCCGATTCTTTCGTCAACCGCCCGCCGCCCAGATCGCGGATGACTTCGCCAATGAGACGCGCGTCGCACTTGGAAATAAATCCACTCCGTCCGGCTTTTACTTCCGCGGTGACGGCAGCGGTGGAGTCGAGCGCGAGTTTGCGGTTGAACGCTTCCAAGTCCGCGCCCTGGGCCACCAACATCTCGTCCCACTTTTGGCGTGGAGCGCCGGAGTTCAAACAATCTTCCGCCAGCTTGCGCGCGGCGGCGAGGGTTTTGGCTTTGCCGGTTTGCACCAACAGATGTGCGGCACAGGTGATGACGAGCGACCGCAGGTCGGCAGGGACGCGTTCCACCGCGTCCCCATCCGAACGGGAAGTTTGGGACGCGGTGGAACGCGTCCCTACCAAGGCGTAAGCGAGGCTCATGGATGCATGGCTCCCCGCGATGTGTGCTGGGTTTCATATTTGAACCTCGTGAAAGAAGTTGACCTCAATTCACGATGCTCAAGGCAGCACGGCGCGCGCTTGAATGACGGTGTGGCCCTGCTGGCTTGGCGGGTAAGGCAGATTGGCAAAGGCTTGCCACGTCGCCTGGTTGCTGTTGCCGGAAACGAATGTGGCCGTGATAAGTGATTGTCCGCTGTTGCGCGGCTTGACATAGACATTCACGGTTCCGTTCGTCGGAAAATTCTTGGTTTGGAGCTGGATGGTCACCTGGTTTGTAATCGTGGCGATGGAAATGT
>JAYWBR010000273.1:0-4712 GCA_043781315.1 Verrucomicrobiota bacterium
CCGGTGTCGCGCGAGCGGTTTCTCGATGTGGTCTGGGGTTACGCCGCCTTCCCGACGACGCGGACCGTGGACACCCACATTGCCAGCCTGCGGAGCAAGCTGGAGAAAAACCTCGATGCCCCGCGCTGGCTCAAGACCGTGCATGGGGTGGGCTACAAACTGGAGCCGTAGCAGCCGACGTGAGGAGGCTCAATCGGAGTCTGAAGTCTGAGGGCGGAAGGCGGAATGCGGAAGACGGAAATAGTGAGAGCCTCGTTACCTTGGCTGCTACGCGAAGAAAATATTTTGCAAAACCGTGACAACTCAGAAACGCAACCGGACGATGCTATGCCCATGAAAAATGAATCCGCACTCACCGGGAAGAACCCAGGTCACCAGAGCATGCTGAGCTGGGGAGAAGTTTTTAGACTGCGGCGGGAAGTGAAACGCCACGCCGCTTTGGGATGGTGCAACGGCACCCGAAAAGCGGTGTCGCCGCTGCGCTCTGCCACCGCAGTCCAAATTCGCCGCTGGGTTCAATAGCGCGAGTTGTTTCATTCAATCACCTCAAAATTTTTCAACTTCTCTTCGTTCACCGTCAGGCCGAGGCCGGGTGTGTTTTCGTCGAGGTCAATGTAGCCGTCCTTCGGCGTCGGCTCGCCATTGAAGCAATACCAGAACAGTTCATTACCGACCTCGACATCCACCGGCGGAAAATATTCCGCCATCGGCGAATTCAAACTCGCCATGACGATGTGATAGTTGTGCATCTGCCCGGCGTGCGGAATCACGGGAATCGAATGGGCCTCGGCGAGCGCGGCGATCTTGCGCGCCTGCGAAATGCCGCCGACGCGGTTCGTGTCGAACTGGATGTAATCCACCGCGCGCGCCTCGATGAGTTCGCGGAAACCGTAGAGCGTGAATTCGTGTTCGCCGCCGGAGATGGGAATGCGTCCGCACTTTTTTAGTTCTGTGTAACTGTGGATGTCATCAGGAATGACCAGCTCTTCGAGCCAGCGCAAATTATATTTTTCCAGCAATGGAATCATGCGTTTGGCGTAATCCAGATTCCAGCCCATATAGGCGTCGGCCATGATGTCCACGCCTTCGCCGACCGTTTCGCGCACGGTGCGGACGAGCGCGAGATTTTTCTGCATCCCTTCCGGCCCGTCGGTCGGCCCCCAGCCGAAGCGCATTTTCATCGCCGTGTAACCTTCGTCCTTGTAACGCTTCGATTCGCGCGCGAGTTCGTCGAGGGGCGTGCTGTAAAGCCGGCTGGCATAGACGGGAATTTTTGGCTTCGTTCTTCCACCGAGCAGGCGATAAACCGGTTGCTTCGCGGACTTGCCGAGAAGGTCCCACAACGCAATGTCCACCGCGCTGATGGCGACCATGCCGATGCCTTTGCGGCCAAACGCCATCGTCTTGCGATACATGTGCTGCCAGAGAAATTCCGTGTCCCAAGGGTCTTGGCCGATGAGCAGCGGCTTGAGATACAGATCAATGACCTGCTTCGTGACGCGCGGCGAGAGCGCGGCGTTGCCGATGCCGACGAGGCCGTTGTCGGTGACGATCTCGACGATGAGCCAGCTGTGAAACGTGAACGTGCCCATCGTGGATTTCGTCAGCATGGGCGAGACGGCGTCCATCGGGTTCGTGCAAAAATGCGGCGGGAGCGGAACGGTTTTGCCGCGCCATTCGATGACGCGCGTGCGGATTTCTTTGATTTTCATTTTGGTTTGGTTGATTGGAATTTTTTAACCACGGATGCACACGGATAAACATGGATGCCGGAGCGCGGGTCTGTGATCCGCAGCAATTTGCAAACTCAATTTGCGGCCACGTTGCTGCGGCTCACAGAGCCGCGCTCCTATAATTTCTCCGCATTTGTTTTCATCCGTGTTCATCCGTGTCTATCCGTGGTTGAGATTTTCAGCGGTTGAATTTTCGGAATCACGAGACAAATCAAAATGAACGCAGCGATGTGCATCGAGCCAGAGAGGACAAGCGCGGGCGTGTAGCTGTAGCCGTGGTCGCGCAGCCAGCCGACAATCTGGCCCAGCAGCACGCCGCCCATCGCGCCGCCAAAACCAACGAGGCCGGCGAGCGTGCCGACGGCGCGTTTGGAAATCATGTCCGTCGGCAGAATCATCACGAGCGTGGACCACGATTGTTGGCCGAAAAACGCGAGGCTGAAAATGAAAATCACCCAGCCGACGGAATGCAGTTGCGGCACGAACATGACCCACGGCATTAGCGCCGCGCTCGCGCCGAGCGCGAGTTTGCGCGACCGGTTGACGGACGCGCCGCGCTTGAGCAGCCAGCTCGAAAATCCGCCGCCGACCAGACAGCCCACGCCCGAGGCCGCGTACGGAATCCAGCCGATACTGCCCGCCGTTTTGATGTCAAGCTGGAACGCGTCGAACAAATACTTCGGCAGCCAGAACAGATAAAAATACCACGCGCCATCGCTCAAAAACTTTGCGCCCACGACCGCCCAGGTTTCGCGATGCTGCAGCAGCGATGCGAGGGAGATTTTTGGTTCGCTTTGGGTAGTGGCACGGGCGTCCCGCCCGTGAGTTTCTTGTGTTCGCACGGGCGGGACGCCCGTGTCACTATTGTTTTCCGGCGTTGAGTAACTGCGCCACCACCAAATCGTCCACAGCAATCCCAGCGCGCCGGTCAGAAAGAAAACCCAGCGCCACGGCGCGAGACCGAGCCAGTTGCAATTCGTCAACACCAGCGCGATAAGCGGCGGCGCAACCACCGCGCCGACCGCAGTGCCGCCGTTGATAATGCCCATCGCCGTGGCGCGGTCATTGACCGGAAACCATTCCGCCACCGCGCGCGTGGCCGCCGGAAAGCCGCCGCCTTCGCCCACGCCAAGCAGCAGGCGGCTCGCCGCGAGCGCAATCACACCGCCCGCCAAACCGTGGCTCGCGCACGCGAGCGACCAAAAAATCATGATGCACAAAAAGCCGCGGCGAGTTCCCAACCGGTCCAGCAGCAAGCCGCCGCCGATATACATCAAACCGTAAGTCACGAGAAACGCCGAATCCAAACCCGCCTTGATTTGATTGCTAAATGGAATGTCCGCTTGAATCGCCTTGATCGCCCACGGCAACGTCTGCCGGTCCAGATAGCTGATGGCAATCGCCGCGCTCACGAGAAACGCGATAGACCAGCGCACCGTGGAGCGGCTGCCGGTTTCGACGGGCAATGTGGTTTGTGAAATCATCACCGCTGCAAATCACCGTTCTCCGCGACGCCGGGTTCGTCGAGCAACTGGATGGAAGACGCCGGGCCGAGGTCGGGATTTTTCCACTGGCTCAACGCCCAGACAACTTTTTTCTCCGGCGTCACTTCCAGTACCTGCACCGAGCCAGGCCATTTTTTTGTGTCTTGGAGGTCAACCGGACACCAGTTGCAAATCACCGTGTTGCCGTTCGCCAGCCGGCTTGCTTCCTGAAAGATGAAACATTTATATTCGGGAATGTCCTTCTCGGAAAATTGCCAGACAACTTCACCCTGCTGGTTTACTTCGACGACGGTGGAATGATACGAGGCGATGAGCGTGTGGCCATTCTTGAGCCGCGTCGCCGACCACGGCCCTTTGGTGGCGAACGACCAGATTTCTTTTCCGGCGGCATCATATTCCACCACTTTGTTGTCGGCCAGATGCGCGGCGAGAAACGTGCCGGCTTTCGTCTGATGCACCCGGCGGAATTGCAGATGCGGACTTTTTTCTGGATGCAGAACAGGCAGCGTCAGTTCCTTTTCGGTTTTGCCGGTGGCGATGTTGATCAGCATCAGCTTCGCCGGATTGCCATTTTGCGTCACCAGCACGCGATCCAGGCCGATCGGCTGAATGGAATGGATCTCCGTGCCTTTGGGCGCATCCAGGTTCCAGATGATTTTCTTGGCCGGCGTAATCTCGCTCGCGCCGACCTTGCGACAAAAAACAATGTTTCCGTTCGAGAGCATCGTGGCGTTGCCGAGTTCTTGCAGTGCGCCGTCGGCGTCCGTGATGGGGATGTCATAAGTCCAAACCACTTTCGCATCGCGCACGACGAAGAGGGTCTGGTTGGTTTTACGATGGTCCCATTCGCCGGTGTATAGGAACGGATGCTGCGCCAATCCGTTGCCCGGCAAAACGTCCGGCGCGAGTCGCGCGGGAGCGTTGGTGGCAACAATGTTCGTCTGGGCAAGGGAGGAATCGGCGGCGACGAGCGCCAGGGTGACAAATGCCAGTCGGAACAATTTCATGTTTTGCCCAAGGTTATACTGATATATCAGAGGAGCAACCGAAAAATAACCAAAACAAAAAAAACAATGCGACGCCGTTCCACATCTGCCTGCCGACATGCCGCCTTGACATGGCCCTGCCCATCGCCAATCTGTTTTTACTGATATGCCAATGAGTTCCACAACAACGGTGGTCGCGGCGACATTCCAGATAAAATCATGAAGCCGGTGGCCATCCAATCCAGTCGTCAGAAAAGCGCGCCGGTCACTTCGCCGCGGGCGAATTCACTCGCGGAATCGGCCTACCGCGAAATCCGCAATCGGATTCTCAAAGGCGATCTACCAGTGGGCGTGGCACTTTCGCGCCGCCAGCTGGCGGACGAACTCAAGATCAGCGTGCCGCCGGTCATGGAGGCGTTGCAACATCTGGAGCGTGACGGCCTGGTGGAAAGCAAGCCGCGGGGGGGGGGCCCCGGGCGGGGGGGCCC
>JAYWBR010000274.1:0-4703 GCA_043781315.1 Verrucomicrobiota bacterium
GCCCGCTCGAGTTGGTCCAGACGCTGAACGTCAGGTCGTAGCTGCCGTTGGCTGGATTCGCGCCGTCATTGAGCCGGCCTTGATAGGTGAAGGCCGTGCTTTGGGCGTGGGACGAGAGGCAGAGGGCGGATAGGATATGTGGCCGAGAGCGATCAGTTTGAGTTGTGTTTTCATGGTGGTGCTCCGTTCAGTTTGATTTCTGAGAGTGAATTATTGTCATGCACGAAGGTAAGACCGTCAAATCAGCCAGTTGTTCCGGATGCTGGAAAACCGTAGCTCGTCCGCTCTTCGTTCTGAAAACTTAAAGTGGTTGATCGCCGGTTGACGCACTGCGCTGGTTTGATTCTCCAACTGACCCAGGCAAACCGCCCGCCTGATTTTGCAATCAAGCGGGCAGGTGATGAAAACCGAAGCCTTACTTGTCTTCCGGAATCCGCATCCCGTAGAACGAGCGATAGACAAATACCAGCGCGACTAGAAAAAAGAACGCGCCGATGCCGGTCTTCACGGTCTGATCTTTCATCGTCACCGCGATCTCCACCGCGAGCAGGCCGAAGAGCGTGGTGAACTTGATCACCGGATTCATCGCCACGGAACTCGTGTCCTTGAACGGATCGCCCACGGTGTCGCCGACGACGGTCGCGGCGTGGAGTTCGGTCCCTTTCTGGCGCATGTCCACTTCCACGATCTTCTTGGCGTTGTCCCACGCGCCCCCGGCATTGGCCATGAAGATGGCCTGGAACAAGCCGAAGAACGCGATGCCGATCAGGTAGCCGATGAAGAAATAGGGATTGAAGAACGGCAGCGCCAGCGCGAAGCAGAACACCACGATGAAGATGTTCCACATGCCTTTCTGCGCGTACTCGGTGCAGATGCGGACGACTTCCTTGCTGTCCTTGTCGCTCGCAGTCGTGGCGTCGAGCTGCATGTTCTCCTTGATATAGACCACCGCGCGATACGCGCCGGTGACGACGGCCTGGCAGGATGCGCCGGTGAACCAGTAGATCACCGAGCCGCCCATGATGAGGCCGAGAATGATTTCCGGCTGCACGATGGAGAGCGCGCCGACGACTTCCTTGAACGGGCCGGGAATCCCGGAAGCCACCTGCGCGTCATACATGCCCTGCAACAGCATGATGATGCCGAACACCATCGTCGTCGCGCCGACGACTGCCGTGCCGATGAGCACGGGCTTGGCCGTGGCTTTGAAGGTGTTGCCCGCGCCGTCGCCTTTTTCGAGCTGATGCTTGGCGTTTTCAAAATCCGCGTCGAAACCGAAGTCGCGTTTGATCTCCTCCTTGATGCCGGGGCGCGCCTCGATCTGGCTTAGTTCATAGACGGACTGCGCGTTGTCCGTGACCGGGCCGTAGCTGTCCACGGCAATCGTCACCGGCCCCATGCCGAGAAAGCCGAACGCCACGAGGCCGAAGCCGAAGATCGGCGCGGCAAACAGAAACTTGGCCGGCATCAGCGCGAGCAGCGCGGGGTTCTGCGAGAAATGATACGACACGGCCATCAGCGCCATGATGCAGAGGCCCATCCAGAACGCGGAGAAATTTCCGGCGACGAAGCCGGACAGGATGTTCAGCGACGCGCCGCCGTGCTTCGAGCAGTTGGTGACTTCGCGGACGTGCCGCGACGTGGTGCTGACGAACACCTTGGTGAACTCGGGAATCACCGCGCCCGCCACCGTGCCGCAACTGATGATGACCGAGAGCACCCACCAGAGATCGGGCTGCGCCACGCCGGGGGAACCGTGCGTCTGGAAATCGCCGAGCAGCACCTTGCTGGCGAGGAACGTGACGCCAATGGACACCGCCGAGGTGATCCAGACGAGATGCGTGAGCGGCGCTTCAAAATCAAAATCCTTTTTGCCGCCGAACTTGGCCTGGCTGATGACTTCGTTGACAAAGTACGAAACCAGCGAGGTCACGATCATCAACGCCCGCATCACGAACAGCCAGATGATCAGCGTGGCGCAGACAGTCGGACTGTCCGCGAGCGCCAGCGCGAGGAAGGCGATCAGCGCCACGCCGGTCACGCCGTAGGTTTCGAAGCCGTCCGCCGTCGGGCCGACCGAGTCGCCGGCATTGTCGCCGGTGCAGTCCGCGATCACGCCGGGATTTTTCGGATCGTCTTCGGGGAGTTTGAAAACGATTTTCATCAGGTCGGAGCCGATGTCGGCGATCTTGGTGAAAATGCCGCCGCAGATGCGCAGCACGGACGCGCCGAGCGATTCGCCGATGGCAAAACCGATGAAGCACGGGCCGACCAGTTCGCGCGGCAGGAAGATGAGGATGCAGATCATGAAGAACAGTTCCACCGCGACGAGCAGCAGGCCGACGCTCATGCCGGAGCGGAGCGGGATGCCGAGCGTGGCGAGCGGATTGCCCTTGAGCGCGGAGAACGCGGTGCGGGAATTGGCCACGGTGTTGATGCGGATGCCGAACCACGCGACGCCGTAACTGCCGAGGATGCCGAGGATGGACGCGAGCAGGATGACGACGACGTGACCGAGGGAATTTCCCTGAAGCACCTTGAAGTAATAGAACATGCAGCCCGCGATCAGCACCCAGAGCAGGGCGAGGAATTTGCCCTGCGTGAACAGATACGTTTTGCACGTCTCCCAGATGGTGTGAGAAACCTTGGCCATGCTCTCATGCACGTCGAGCGCCTTGGTCTGTTTATATTGCAGCACCCCGAACGCCGCGCCAACGAGGCAGATGCCGAGGCCGAAGTACATCAGCATTTCGCCGGAGAGTCCGCCGAGGCTGGCGAATTTCACGGTGGTGAGGTCGGGGATGTGGAGGTCCGCTTCACTGGCACAGGCACGGGTGGCGGAATGGAGGAGGGTGAGCAAGCACAACCAAAACAGGGGTCTTTTGTTTTGCATAGCCCCGCCAGAGTGCGAAACGAAGACGGGACTGCCAAGACATTTTTTGCGGTAAGTGCAACTGGGAGCGGCGGGACCACCGTCTTCAGTTGCGCACGGTGGTATGGTCACGAATCCATTTCAAATCCAGATTGCCCGGCGAGGGATCGCCGTGGGGGATGTAGCCGGAACCGGGTGGCAGAGCCTTCCTGGTGCGGGCGTCGCGCCACTTGTGCGGCTCGACATGGCCGTCGGCAAAGGAAACCACGCCGCCGCCGCGATGGAAGCTGGACGGATAATGAATGAACGTTTCGCCAACCATGTCCACCCCGAACGCCGGCGTGCAGATGCTCGCCGGGTTGCCGTCAATGAACACGAACAGATCGGCCGTGGAGACGCGGGCAAGCTGCGAAGTCTTGAAAAATCTTTGGTAGGCCGCATTGGTCGCGATGGGCGATTGCACATTGCCAGGGGGCGTGCCCAAATAGCTGTTCAGGCAATAACTTCGCAACTCATAGACCATCACCAGCGAACCCGCCGCATTCCACAACGGCCAGCGCGAACGATCTCCCGGACAGTTGTATATCCCCACCGTCCGGACATACGCCGCAAACAGCGCATGTTTGGGTGAGACCAGGTAGTCCGCATTGGTGAGCGTCTGCGGATCGCCATGGTTGCCGCCATAAATCCAGAGGTAGGGATCAGGCGTCACCCCCCGGGTGGCGGCCCCGTTGAGGGCGAGCCGCTCGCGATGATCCACCGGGTACAACGCCCACGCCAGCGTCAATTGTTTCTCGTTGCTGATGCAATGAATGCGCCGCGCCAGGTCTTTTGCCCCCGCCAGCGCCGGCAACAGCAGGGCCGCCAGGATGGCAATGATGGCAATGACCACCAGCAGTTCGATCAGGGTAAAAGCGTTTCGTGGGAAAATCATTGCGGTCGGCTCGTCCTGCCTTCGAGCCGTTACCCGAAACCCCTGCGTTGGGTCATTCTGGGTCATAGGTGCGGCTTGAGCTCTAGCCGAACTCGCTCGGTTTGTAAATCGCCGATTTGCCGCCGGGTCATTTTGATTTGAACGGGTGGCACCAGAAAACAATTCAACTCCTCGCGCTGGAATTTTTTAAGGCGAGGAGTAGGTTGGCACGTCCGCAAACCAAATCAAACCAAAGGCAAATTATGGGACTGCATTTTTGGCTCATTCCAGTGATGGTGCTGCTCGGTGGCGGCATCGCAGTTTTCTATCTCGTCATCCGCCATGGCGGCGGCTCCGGCAACCGCAATGAAGGCCGGACGCTGTTTGACAAGCCGGCTGATAAACCGGCACCCAAGGGGGATTGGAATTATTACGGCAAGCCGTAGCGGCCGGGCATCGGATCCGGGATGCCGGTCGCGGCCGCATTCAGAACCGAAACAAGTCTGCGGCGCAGAAGCTTCAACTGCCGCTAAACGACGCGCGCCACGCCTTTGCCTTTGACGACTTCGCCGATGATCCACGCCTTGTGTTTCTGCGACTTGATGAATTTCAGCACGGCCTCCGCCTTGTCTGCCGACACAATGCTCACCATGCCGATGCCCATGTTGAAGACTTGATACAATTCCTCGTCCGGCACGCCGCTCTTTTCGGCGATGATCTTGAAGACCGGCAGCATTTCCCACGAACCTTTCTTGATGACGACGTCGAGCGATTTCGGCAGCACGCGCGGGATGTTGTCCACGAACCCGCCGCCGGTGATATGCGCGAATGCCTTGATTGGAAGTTGAGTGTTGAACGTTGAATGTTGAATGTTGAACTTCTTCAACAGCCGTTGCACGAGTGGCCCGTAGCTGACGT
>JAYWBR010000275.1:0-4674 GCA_043781315.1 Verrucomicrobiota bacterium
CCCCTTTTCACAAGGGTTCGATCCGCTGCCAACTGCCACGCCCTAAGCCGGTCACAGACCGGCGCTCCGCCAACGCCTCACCCGCTTTTAATCACACCCGTCACACGGGGTGGTCGGAGCTGGCTCTTGTCCAAAAAGCAGTGGTGGTTTCGGTTTTAGTAGGAGGTCTTCAGCCAGTTGGTCTTCGCCCAAGTGAGGATGCCCGCGCCGGCGTAATTGCTCACGATAGTCTGAAGCTGCGCGGGATCATCCGGCGTGTAGCTGTAAGGCAACTGGCCGCCGGCTGCACCCGACGCGGGGTTCCAAGAAAAAGGAATGATCGGCGCCTGGAACGGACCCAGCGGACTGCCGGAATCAGTGCTGTTGCCGCGCACCACCGTGCTGTCCTTCTGATAAATCACATCCGATTCCAGTATCTTTCCGGTATAGGTCGGATCGGACGGAGCGGTCTGATTGTTATGCAACGGATAGAGGCAATTGATGTAAACCGATTTTTCCACCAGCACCGCGCCACCCTCGGTGGAGATGCTGCCGTTGAGGTGGCCGATCAGTTGCGCGGCGGCGGGCGCGGTTGGCACATTCAGCAAAAAGGAAACAAACACGGCATTGCCATCCACCGTCGGCACGGAAGTGAATTGCAGGACCGACCGCTTGGAACTGCTGCTGGGCGCGCGGCGCAGACGTTTGCCGGTGGCCGCTGGAAATCCCGCCGACGCGGTCAACGCGGCGGCGTTGGAAACGGCGATTTCAAAAGTGCTGCTGCCGCTGCCCAGCACCCAGTTGGTCCCGCCCACGGCGTTCAAGTTGCCTTCCGCATAATTGAACGCGTCGTAGCAAGGCAGGGCGACGGTGGCGCGGGCGCTCAAACCGGCCAGGCAAAGGAGCAAAGCGGCGACCAGGCAGATCAGGGGTTTTTTCATGCAGGGACAACTTTCAAGCAGACCAGAACTCAGCGGTAGAATAATTGGATCACTTAGTTTGAGGATGGCCCGGCGGCTTTCCCTGTCCATCCCGGAAGTTGGCAATCGCCTTGAAAATTCGGCACTACGGACGTGGGGTTCGTTCCAAGCTGGTTTTGAAAACAACAAAGGCCGGACAACAGGTCCGGCCTTTTAAAAACTTTTCGCATGAGAAATGCGCTAACAACGAAACTAGAATAGCGCAGTCTGAATTTTCCGCATGTCACCAGTGTTGGGGACATGGCGAAACGGGAAGGCAACTAGGTATCGAGGCGGATTAAATAGATGGCGTATTTATTTGCGTTAATAAGGTTCGAATGGTTTGCTTCAGTGCATGAGGAAATCAACTTTGTTTATTTTATTCAGTTTGATAGCAAGCTGGACTTACGCCGATTGGACACCTCCGACAAATCCAAATGCGGCCAAAATACTTGAAGAAGCGAGAGCAGACGCTCGTGCCGGAAAATATGAAGACGCGTTGGCAAAGCACGTATGGTTTCACCAAAATGCGCTTAAGTTGGCTGCACCACTTCGAGGAGTTCGACTTTCCTTTGCAGTAGGCTACTGGTCTGATCTCGGGAAGGTGTATCCGCCAGCGATGGAGAAACTGAAAGCAATCCGAGATGAAGCTGGAAAAGACGTTCGTGAAGGGGACACGAATCGACAAGCCTTCATTGATTTTAAGGCCATCAACCGTGAACTAAGAGAATCCGATAAGACCACAGAGCTTTTCCTTTGGTTAGATGCCAATGAACCCAAACGAGCCAAGGTCATTTTTGATGTGGCACAAGAAGATCTCGTGAGAGCCAAGGAGTACCGCCTGTGCGGGAAATATATCAATCCAGATTCCTCATATCAGAGGATTTTGTCACTATATCGTGAGGATATTGACAGCGAGGGAAACGGCCCGCGTTTGAGGCAGTATCACCGGCAATACCAAAAAGACCAATTTTCAAAAAGTGTCGCTACTCTGGTGGCAATTTTGGCAATCAACGGAAAAAAGGCAGACGCTGATCGGATCGCCGTTGAAGCAGTTAAAGAATTGAACGACGAGAATTTCAAGACACAGTTAGAACAAGCAAAAAATGGTCAACTGCCTTCATCACAGCGCTGAACAAAAATCTTTGCCAGCATTACATGGGACAAACCTGTAATTACTGCCCGGCGTAGTAGGCATCCACCTTGGCCGCCACATCCTTGTAGCCGATGTCCGCTTCGTAGATTTGCTTGAACTGTTCGATGGCCTCCTCCTTCTTGCCCATGCTCTCGAACACGCAGCCGAGGTGGTAGAGCAGTTCCTTCTTCTCCTCGTCGAACAAAGTTTTTTCCTTGATCGCGTTCTGGAAGGTCTTGGCGGCCAGATCAAACATCTTCCGTTTCGCGAAACACTGCGCCAGATAGCTCATCGCGGCGACGCGTTTGTGCGGGCTGTTCTGCGCCTTTTGAAATTCCTGGATGGCCTCGTTGATTTTGCCCGCTTGAAAATACAGCGCGCCCAGCTCGAAGCGCAGGGCCAGATCGGTGGGAAACTTCTCGACGCGCTTCTGCGCTTCGCCGAGTTGAAACGCCACTTTGTCCGTCTGGATCTGGGCGACTTGCTCGGCGTGTTCGGGGGCGAAGGGATTCAGTTCCGCTGCGGCGTGCTCCATTTTTTTCACGCGCGTGTCGGCGATGGCGCGGTCGAGCGACGGATCGCTGCCCGCCAGTTCTGAGGTTTTAATGCGGTCGTAGATTTCGAGCGACTTGGCGAACTGTTTTTTCTGCGTGTAAAGTTCGGCCAGCGAACGCAGCAGTTTCAGGTTGTTCGGTTCATTGGGGAGTCGCGATTCGTATTCGGCGATGAGCCGTTCGGCCACGTCCTCGCTTTTCTGCACGCGCTTTTCCTGCTCCAGGGAAACCGCCTCCGCCTTGTTGCGCAAGGCGTCGCGGAACGATCCCTGGCCTTTGCCTTCGCCCAAGGTTTCGTAGCCGCCCTCGCCGAGGGTTTTGCTGGCGGACAAATTCTTGTGCGCCTGGGCGATGTCGGGATCGAGCGGAAAATTTTGCTCCGCCTCGGCAAAAATTCTTTCCGCGCGCGCGATCTCCTTGTTCTGCACCATCACTTCCACGGCTTCCAAAATGAGCGCCTTGTCCTTGGGGGAATTTTTGCAAAGGTATTCCAGTGAAAGCATCGCCGTGTTGGGCAGCTCCAACGCGAGCGCGGCTTCCTTGACGATGCGATGCGCGGCGGAGTTGTTCGGGTCGCCGTTCAAAATCTGCTCGGCGATGGGCAGCGCTTCCGCCGGATTGCGGCGCAGGGCGAGCTGGGCCTTGGCCACCAGCGGCGACGAACCGGCGCTGCTGAAAACTTTTTTGAAAAACCCCGTGCTGGCACCGGCGGATTTCTTGGCCTGCGCCTCGCGCAGCGCCTTGCGGCAGTCGAAGAACGCGGGTTCCTTTTCCAAAACCTGGTTGAAGAGATCCAGGGCGTAATCAAGGTTTTCGCGCGACAGCGCGTCGCTGCCCTTTTGATAAAGCAGCCGGAGATCGCGGGAAACGTCAGTAATGCTCTTTTCAGCCATGACCGAATGTAGGCTGATGCCGCAAAAAAAATCCACTGAAAACACAGGCGCGGCCCAACTGCAGCCAAAGGAACGTGGCCTGTGGAGTGGCACGGGCGTCCCGCCCGTGAGTTCCGGCAAGTGGGTCAACCGCAGTAGAAACACACGGGCGGGACGCCCGTGCCACTACGCTCCTGAAAAATCTTCAGCGCGCGCCGCATTGGGGGATGCAACTGCGGACAGCTCACTCGTAGCTCTTTGCCAGCTCCTGGAGCCGCGGATAAACCGGCGACGAACTGGGCGTGCGATCCTTCACGGCGGCGAAAATCTTTTTCGCGTCCGCCGGATTGTCGCGGGAGATGGCGACGATGTAGTCCAGTTGAATCCACGCCAGGCGCGGGTCTTGAATGGAACGTCCGTAGGTGGCCAGCCAGTTGCCAAAGACCTTCGGCCCGGCCTGCTGCGCGGCGGTGAGTGAGGTTTGCAACTCGTAGGACATGCCCGGCAACTGTTCGCCCACGACTTTCTTGGCGGCAGTCTCCTTCGCATGGGTTTCGCTCTCCTGCTTGACCTGGCCATAATATTCGACGAGTTCGTAGCAGCCGAACAGCACCAGCACAATGATGACAACCGCGATAAGTTTCGTGATCATGATTCCTCAATCCGTTCGATCCGCGCCCCGAGCTTGCGGAGTTTGGCGTCCATGGTTTCGTAGCCGCGGTCCAGATGGTAAATGCGGTTGACCTGCGTGGTGCCTTTGGCCGCGAGTCCCGCGATGACCAGCGCCGCCGAGGCGCGGAGGTCGCTCGCCATCACCGGCGCGCCGCTCAAGGGCTTGCCGCCTTTGACAATCGCGCTCGGCCCTTCGATCTCAATGTCCGCACCGAGCCGCGTCAACTCGCTGACGTGCATGAAGCGCGATTCGAAAATCCGTTCGGTGATGATGCTGATGCCGGGCGTGAGGATCATCAGCGCCATCATCTGCGCCTGCACGTCGGTGGGAAAACCGGGGTAGGGCAGGGTGGTGATGTCGAGCGGCTTGAACTTTCCACCGCGACTAAACGTGAGACCGGCGGCGCTGCGGGTCATCTTCACGCCGGCAGACTGGAGCTTGTCGAGGACGGCGTGCAGGTGGTCGGCACGCGCGCCGCGCAAGGTGACTTCGCCGTTCGTGG
>JAYWBR010000276.1:0-4665 GCA_043781315.1 Verrucomicrobiota bacterium
ATCAACCTGACCGGAACCGGTGGCGGTCTCGGTTTTGCCCCCGGTGGCGGTGCGCAACCCTACGAAGGCTACATTGCCGAGTTGCGCTTTTCCTCCTTCCCCCAGGGTCAATTCTCCACGACCAACCTCCTCACCCGGCGCGTCGCTGCCGGTAGTTCCACGGTGTGGTACGGCCCGGTCGTTGTGAAGGATCCCAGTAACATCACCGTTTGGACAGGCGGCGCAGCGCCGTTCACCCTGTTCGCCGGCACCGATACGACCCTGACCTATCAGTGGGAGCGTTTCAGTGGCAGTTGGGGCGCCATCAGTGGTGCAACCAACGTGAACTATGTGCTGGAAAATGCCCAGCTCGCCGACAGCGGCGCGCAGTTCCGCTGCGTTCTCACCAAGCCGGCCAATAGTCTGACCGCAACCAGCGCCGTGGCCACCGCCACCGTCGTGAATAATAACCCCACGATCCTGACCGGCTACTCCAACGCCGTGATCTCGGATGCCTCCCTCAAGGCTTACTTCCCGGTGGATGGCACGTCATCCGGCACGAACTTGATCAACGTCAAGAACACCTCCTTCAACGGCAATATCTTCAATACGCCCTACGCGTTCCGCAACGGCGGCACCAACCTGGCTGGCATGAATCAATCGTTGTCCCTCAACGTGCCAAACCAACGCTACTCCGGTGGTTTGTTCCCGAATGCGCCGTCGCTTGCTATTACAAAAGATAAGTTTGGTTACGTGGAAATCCCCGGCGACACTCCCGGACTTGATTTCAACACCAGTTCCGGCAATGGCACTGTCGAGGCCGTTCTCCACATGGAATTACCTGGGGCCATTAACATTCTCTCCACGGAATTGCTCTGCTGGCTCTCTTGCACCACGATCGGGGCCAATGGTCCTGCGGGCGCGGACTACGCGGAATTCCTGGCTGACTACAACGGCTACATTTACTACCGCAATGGCGTGACCGGCAACAGTGCTGGCGTGCTCATTTGGGCTGTGCCGGGTGGATTGCTTAACAAACGCACCCATGTGGCCATTACCTTCCAAGGTGGAACTAACGTCACCTGCTACGCCAACGGCGTGAGCTTGGGCACCAAAAAGCAAGGCGGTTTCGGCCTCGGCGTACCGAGCGCCTTGCAACCCTGGACGATTGGTCGGCGCGGTGGTGAAAACACCGATACCTCCGGCTGGTCCCGCAACGTCTGGCGCGGATCTATTGACGAGCTGGCCTTCTACGGCTCGACGCTGACTGCGAACACCATCGCGTCCCACAGCTTCATTCTCAACAATGGAACGGCCCTCACCGGCCCCAGTGTCACGAAGATTTCGCCCTCCAAGAATCTTTACACTGGATTCCAAATCCAAACCCTGAATGTCTCTGCGGCGGGTACGCCTCCGTTCGGTTATCAATGGCTCTCGAATGGCGTCGCGATCGCCGGAAAGACGAACACCTCGCTGAACGTCAACACCCTGGCGCTCGGCGCCTATAACTACACCGTCGTGATCACGAACAGTGTGGCTCCGTTCGCGGTGACCAGCGCTCCGGTCGTGTTGACCGTGGTGGCTCCTTCCGGTTACGCGGCCAAAGTGTTCGCCAGCTCCGGCGGCGGTCCGCGCGCCTTCTGGCCCTTGGATGAAACCAGTGGCACGGATATTCTGGATTGGGCGGGCACCCATGACGGCGTCATCGGCGGCGCTTATCAACTGGGCGGCCAGGGACCCGTGGTCGGCACCGGATCCGTCAAGATGTGGGGAACCAACGGTGCGGGAATTAACTTCTCGCAAATCGTCGTTCCGTTCTACGGTGAACTCAATTCCTACCGGCCCAACCTTGATCCGGACGGAACCTTCCCGCTCACGGCTTTTGACGGCCGATACAGCTATGAATTCTGGTATCGCCCGGACAGCAGTAACACGATTTGTGCGGTTTCCTCACAGTTTACGGCCTTCAATGGTAGCCGGGCCGGTGCCGCCGTTTACTTGGGTTATCTGGCCCCTGGCCAGGTCACTGGTGAGAATCAAACGACCTTCCAGTATTGGACCATGCGCATTGGTCGGTTCAACAACACCAACCAGGGCGTCGGTCAAGGTGGCTCAGGCGGTCCCACACCTCCGCCCGTCGGCCAGTGGTGCCATATCTGCCTCGTGGTGGACGCCACCAGCGCCGGCGACCGGGCGTTCCTCTTCATGAATGGCGTGCTCGAAAATTCCAACGGCACCGGCTATTCGACCGATCCGAACGCTGGTTTCTCGTTTAACGCGAACAACCTCGCACCGTTCGTCATGGGCAACCGGAATCGCGGTTCACTCCCGACCCTGCCCATGGATGGCGCCTTGAGCCAGGTGGCGGTCTATGACTACCCGCTGACCATTCAGGACATCACGAACCATCTGTCGCAGATCTTCGCCCCGGCGAAGTTTACGCAACAGCCCACCCCGGCTGTTACGACCACTGCGGAAACCTTCACCGGCACAATCACGTTGACCGCGAAGACCGCTGGTATTCCCAACACCTATGTGTGGGTGAAAGACGGCGTGGAACTGTCCCAAGTCTTTAACTTGGACGGAACTCAACATTACCCGATCATCAGCACCGTTGCCGGTGATCAACAAGGACCGTTCAGCCAGAAGCTCGTGATCAGCCAGCTCCATCCGAGCGACTCCGGCAACTATTGGCTGCGGGTTTACAATCCGCTGAACACCAATAACGTTCCGGCGGGCCAGACCAACTCGGCTGTGGCCACGATCACCATCACACCCGACACCATACCCCCGCGGGTCACCGGTGTGTCGGCACGCGGCGTGGTGGTTTCCGCACCGGTGCTGGATGACGTTGGGATCAACCCCGGTTTCAATTCCACCTCCGCGAACTTGTTCCTCGTGGAGGCCACGTTCTCGGAACGCATGGATCCAGCGTCGGCCACCAATCCGGCGAACTACACCCTCTCCGGTGGTGTGGCGGTCACCAATGTGGTGCTGGCTACCAGTCCCTTCGACACGAAGTTTAACGGAGCTTACGGTGCCGTCGGCTTGGTGACCTCGGGCCTGACGCCGGGAGCGAGCTACACGCTGACGATTGCCAATGTTTACGACGGTGCCCAGACCTCGAACAAGCTCACCAGCGTCGTCGTTCCCTTCACTGCGCCTACCCTGAGCACTGGCAAGGCGGTGTGGAACTATTATTACCGCGTCCTCGGTAATTTTGCTTCCCTCCAATCGGGCACCAATACGGCTTTCCCGTATGTGCCGCAGTTCACCGGCGCGCTGACGAACTTCGGTTCGGATGCCATCGCCTTCGGTCAGAGCCTCAACAACAACTCGGTCTTCAGTGGTCAGCAGGATAACTATGCCAGCACCATTACGGCCTGGGTCACGCCCACCAACACGGGCTGGTTCGAGTTCTGGTTGAGTGCCGACGACAATGCCCGCCTCTACGTCAATCAGGCTGGATCTGATCCGGCGGGAGCGACCTGGCTTGCCGACTCCTTCGGCAGCATTCCGTTCGACGACCTGCACTCCATCCTGACACACGTCCAGTTGACTGCTGGCCAGGCCTACTTCATGCAGGTTGTGCACACCGAGGTCGGCGGCAATGACTTCGCCAAAGTGGGCTGGCGCTTCCTTGGTGCGACCGACCTCCCGAGTGGATCGGACACCAATACCATCGCACTGAATGGCGGCTGGGCTATTAGTGATACCAACGTCCCGCCGATCGAGGGTAAATTCCTGTCGGCCTACACGGTGACTCCGCTGGTCATTGCCAAGCAGCCCAGCCCCACGAACATTGTGGTGCTCGTTGGTGGCACGGCCAACATGGACACCCTGGCTTCCGGCGGTGGTGGTGGAATCACCTACCAGTGGCAGCTCAACACTGCCGACCAGAGTGGTCGGACCAGTCCCACCAACATCATCGGCCCGGTGGTGGTAGGTAACTACGGAGTCTGGCGCGCGAAAGTGACGGATGGTATCACCACCATATTCAGCACCAACGTGTTCGTCACTGCTCCGAACTCGCCGTTGATGAGCCAGGCCCTCAGCGGTCCGAACTTGAACGTGACGTTCCCCACCGAAGTGGGTATAAATTACGTCGTGGAAACCAAGTTCGCGCTGACCAATGGCATCTGGACCTCGTTGACCACCAACGCAGGCACCGGCAGCCCGGTCACCGTGCCGGTGACCAGGACCAGCACGCAGCAGTTCTTCCGCGTGCGTCTGCAATAGTCGCTAGCTTAAAGTAATCACGAGGCCTCCGCGCAAGCGGAGGCCTCTTTTGCTTTTCGGGGGGTGCCACAGGTGTGGTTAAACCCGAACGCCGAAGTTGGTAGCGTCAGGCATCCCTGCCTGCCGTAGAGGGCGGCTTCCCAGCCGCCCGGTAACGCGCCCGAACGGATGGGCGTTCCCGATGAAACAGTTGACCGCTGAACGTTCGGGAGGTTTTTTGCGCCGGGGTGGGAAGCCCGGCTCTACGGCAGGCAAGGATGCCTGCCGCGACACCGTCACCGCACCGGTGCCCAAACATTTCAACTTCGGAGTTCGGGTTAAGCATACCTCCTTCGAGGTATAGGAACGCCCCGTGCAACCTGTTAGATTTTGTAGTATTGAATCGGAAAAACAGTGTTAGCGACCTGATAAATTGACCAATAAATGAACGACATTGATTTAAAAAGG
>JAYWBR010000277.1:0-4665 GCA_043781315.1 Verrucomicrobiota bacterium
CGGTGATGCACGCACCCACCATGTTGAGTTGGACTTGAAGGCGGTTGTTCATGGCCGGAGGGGGTTCAATGCGCGGCAGGCTGCAAAGGGTAAAAATGAGGGGTTTCTGGCGCGGGCGTCCTGGCCTGCCGCGTTCCGGCGACTCGCTGAACGCAACTTCCGTCTTTGCAACTGCTGCGCGCGCCGCTATTCTCGCCCCCATGCCGACTCTGGAAAACAACGCGACGCAACCCTGGCTTATTTCACAACCCGGCAACGTGGCGGAAATCATCGGCAAATTCGGCGGCACTGACCAACTCCGCAACACCGTGCTCTACAGGCAAACAACTTTGACAAAACACCTCCGCCGGTCGCGCGACCTGCTGCTACCGCGTCTGCTGTCGGGGCAGGTGGAACTCGAAAATTAGGAGAATTGGCCATGTTCAAAACCACATGCACGCACTGTCGCACCAAGTTGCAATACATTGGGGCGCTTGGCCCAACAACGATGGTTCGATGCCCAGCCTGCAAACAGACCTTTCGACCTCCGACTTCAGAGCAACCTCAAACTCAATACGGCAAGTTTATTGGTATCGGCATCGCTGGACTTGTCTTTCTGGGATTGGTTCTCCTGGTCTCCTCGCTTTTCGACACGGGCTCAAAACAGAAGACCCCACCCCAATCCCAACAGGCAGCTTCTTCTATCCAGCAAACGCCACCTCCTGCCCCTCGGTGGATTCGAGCGAATTACCGCGCGCTCGTGGATATGGCTCAACTCACCCAATCCGGGCAGTCCATCAGTGCGGCGCTAGCCGAAGGTGTGAAACAGTCTTTCCAAAAAGGTCAACTCCAGCCCTTTCTCGATCCGTTTTCGCGTTTGCTTCCGCAGGCATTGGAAACAGCCGAGGGCGGTCCTGGCGAGTTCCCGAGAACCAGCATACTCGATGAGTTACCGGAAGACTCGCCGCTGCCGGCTTGGGTTGCCATTGTCAAAGGCGGAAGAATCGTCGTGACCGACGACGGCAATGGCGCGGCCAGCGTGTTCGCTCTCGGGACAGATGCCAAACAGGCTTACCAATCCTGCTACAGCGTGGTCCGCCATGTGTTGGCCGCGCTCTTGCCCGCCGATGGCCAGCCGCTAAAAGTCCGCACGTTTGCCTACCAGAATGACTATGCCACCTGCGAACTCAGACTCCGCCTTGATCCATTCAATGTGGAGGCAACCACTTTTCCAGTTCCGGCAGGCAAGACCCCGTTGGATTTGGATTCCCTCAGTGAGTTCTTTGCTCAGGGATACGAACTTGCAGGGGGATCAGCGGACGCAAATAACAAACTGATACTCGTCGGCAAAAAGGCGACAAAACAAACGCTGGCCTCCGCTCCCGTCGAGCTGTCTGACTTGGCAGTTGCCTACCGTGCCGTCTTTCACGCTGGCGACAACCAGGCGTTTATCAGCTTAGACCCTCATCGCGACCCCACCCGCGTAAATGTCAATTTTGGCGGCTATTTGGAAGACACGCGCATCGGTTCGGTCGTCTTGGAAGCTGACAAGCGTTTCAAAACAATTACCTCTGGCCTTGACCCCACGTCGTTTACCGACCTTCGCAGTGAGATTCGCGAACACGTGCCCGGCTTTGCGACATCCGCCGAGCGCGACTTGGCCCTGCCTGGCATTTCCAAAAGTGGGTGGCAGGGAACACGTTTTTGGTATTACCCCGACTCGGTGGAAATTGAGGCGAGTCTCGATTACCGGCAGGGGGTGATCGCCAAGGCGCAGTTCACTGCGGATGCCGAGCGATCGAAGGACGACTTTGGTTCAACCCTAGAGTTTGACCAGTCAAAGAAATCCCGATTGAGCCCCGCGATCCAGATGAACATCACAGACCTCAACCAAAACTATTCCCAGTATGCATCCTTTTTCCCCGAGCTTCGCGAATTGTCCACGGTGGCTCGTCTGATGGGACTCTGCATCTGGCTACAGAAGGCTAATCTCAACCAGTTGGACCTGGATGAGCTTCTCGCCGTGGAATTACCTCCAGTCCAGACGCCAAGAGAAAAAAAGCAACTGATTGCCGCGGCCCTGATTTCAGCGGAGGGAAACCGCGATTTGCAACTCTCCGACGTAGCGGCACGTGCAATGGTCCGTTACATGACTCCGCTCCTCGACAAAACCGTGACTGAGCTGTTCCCGTCCGATGAGCTTCTCGCCCAATTTCTGGCTCAAGCTGCCGGCGACAATAAAGCTCAGGCCGCGCGCTATTCATACGAGGCGCAAACATTTCGGAATCTCCATGGGAGCGACCCGATTTCTCATGTCATAACCAACCGACAAACCCTTCGCGCTTTTGCCTCGGTGGCGGCCAGCACGATAGATGTTCCCGAGTCGCCCTCGATTGCTGCTCTGGATGAGCGCATCAAATCCAAGAAAGCCGAGATCGCCCGCCTCAAGGCACGTTTGCAGTCCGTAGAGTCAACGATGAATAGTTCAGGCGCTGATGTTTACAATGCATACGTTGACACCTACAACTCCCTCGCCCGCCAGCTTCGTTCCGCCCAAACTGAAGTGAATCAGATCATCGACAATTACAACTCCCGACGCACGTTCAGCCAGCACGTTTGCGAAATCTCCGGCGGCATCGGCCTTGAGCCGAATAAATTCAAACTGCGCCAATCCTCGACCTCGCCGTTGTTGGACCAGACCAAACGCATTGCCCAGTCAAAGGAGGCCTCCACCATTTTGCAAGGCGAGCAATGGGGACGCTCGACGCCCACCGAGTCACCGCGACCCAAGAAAGTTTTGCAACTGAAGCGATCTTGGGCCGCAGGCGAGAAACGCCAGACGGAAACCGCGACTCTGTCATCGGCTTCCTCAGGCAGCGCGGAGCGTTACTGGCGCTCTAGTGCCAGCACTTCCGGCAACTGGCAGGACCAATCTGTCCGCACCCGCACTGCTACCGAACGCGCTTACGACGCCTCCACGCGCACCTTGCAGGTCGCTGACTTTGAGGCTGGCAAGGTCAAGGCTTGCGTCGTCGGCAAATACGATGGCCAGGGGACAATCGTATTTGAGAAATCAACTCGACAGAATATTTCCAGTCCTCAGCAACCGCCGAATTGGTGGAAATAGAATAAAAGGAATAACATGAGAAAAACGATGATAGCCCTGTTTGGAATGGTTGCTTGCCTCTGGCTTGTTGGGTGCGACAAATCATCCACCGAGACGCAAACGCTTCGACAAAGTCTGACAACCATCAGCAACGCGACGCTCGTTTTGAGCCAACAGGTCGATACGCTGGAAAAAACCGTCCAGAAGATTCTATGGGATGCATTTATGAAATCGCAGGAAGAGCAACGCAAAACTAGAGTTAAGCTAGACCCCACCCACCAAAAATCGTATCAGAAAGTTGAGTGCAATAATGGCCCGCTCATGGTTTCAGTTGATAGCATGGAAAGTTACCTGGATGGTTACAAAATAACTCTTCAGATTGGAAATCCCTCATACATGACATACAGCGGCTTCCAAGTAACCACGTTGTGGGGGTCAGATTGGCAGACATTTGTCGGAACGAATCAATTCACCCAAGAACTATCTGCCAAATGGCAATCGCTCCAGCATTCAAACACCGTGTCTCTCACGGACACCCTTTTGCCGGGCAAATGGAACTACGTTCGCATTATCGTTGCGCCCGCCAGGCCCGATGAGATCCGCAATCTGAAGATGTCGCTAAGCTCCAGCCTCATCAGCTTCCAGAACACTGCCAAACCAGACTAGCCAATGTCCCACGCCTACACCGAAGACCAGCTTGTCGAGCAGCCCGCCATCGGGTTGTTGGCGGAGCTTGGCTGGACCACGGTGTCGGCCTTGGAGGAAACCTTCTGCGCGTCCGGCACGTTGCTGCGCGAGACGAAGGGCGAGGTGGTGTTGGTCGCTGCCATCCATCAGGAGGCATGCACGCTGCCGGACTCCTTGCGGAGGGCAACCGCAGGCGGAGTTGCCAGCGCAACTTTTGCGGAGAGTATGCGTAAAGCCTTGATTTCTTGACGGTTGGCGTCGGAAATCTTGCTGTTTGCAGCCGTCGCACGGCTGCGGCGGCGTTGCGGCGGGCGTAGCCCGCGATTTCCCCAATGTTCACGGCCATTTCCTGACTGTCGGCGGCGATTTCCCGGCTGTAACTGGCGATTTCTTGACTGAAAATCCCGAATTCCCGGCTGTCGGCGGCGGTCGCTCGAATGTAGATGCGGGTGGCGCGGCTGTCGGCGGCGATTGCGCGGTTGCGGATGGCGGTTGATTGAATGTGAATCCCGGTCGCACGGATGTGGATGGAGTTCGACAGGTTGCTCACCGACACCTCATCCGGCCTTCGGCCACGTTGACTCGCTCGCGCCCGCTCGCTCGGCCCTCGCGGGCCTTCACCTTCGGTCGAATTCCTTTCACCATTTCCCAAATGGCTCAAGTCTCCCCATCCGATGCGGAGAAGGGAATCCGATGGGCGAGGGTAGCGTCGGTCTCTCCCCGTTCGATGCGGAGAAGGGAATCGATACGGCGATGGAGTCGCGGCGGCTTGGTCTTTCGGGCAAGCCGATGTTCGTTGTCCCCAATCACATGCTCGGCCAGTTCTCCACCGAGTTGCTGACGTTGTATCCCGGCGCGAACATCCTGGCCGCCGGCAAGGAGGATTTCGAGTC
>JAYWBR010000278.1:0-4659 GCA_043781315.1 Verrucomicrobiota bacterium
AGGACTGACCCGGGCGCGGCTGTCGGGGGGAGCGCCGGCTTGCAGCCGGCTTTGCGGCGAAGCACTACGAGTACTGCCCCTTTTCACAAGGGTTCGATCCGCTGCCGACTGCCACGCCCTAAGCCGGTCACAGACCGGCGCTCCGCCAACGCCTCACCCGCTTTTAATCACACCCTTTTGAGTCGCTGACAAAAGAGCAGGCTTGAACATCGGTCGCCGGCGAGTATGCTTTCGCCCATGAAATTTTTCGCTATCATCCTGGCTTATTTATTGATCGCGGTCGTTTTGGGCTGGGGCATTTTGCAGGCGGTTCACGGCCAGTACTGGCTGCTCGGCAGCGGCATCGTGGCCTACGTGCTGGCCTTCTCCAAACTCGGCTGCCTGCCGCCCAGCAGCTCGCACTGAACTTTGCGCGCCGTCATCCAACGCGTCACCACCGCCTCGGTCAGCATCAACGGTATTGTCAAAGGGGCCGTTCAAACCGGTCTGCTCGTTCTGCTCGCGGTCGAGGAAGCTGACACGGCCGAGGACATCGAATGGTTGAGTGGAAAAATCACCCGCCTCCGAATCTTCCCCGATGACAGCGGCGTGATGAACTGTTCGGTCCAAGAAACGAACGGCGAAATTCTGCTCGTCAGTCAGTTCACTTTGTTCGCCAGCACGAAAAAAGGAAACCGCCCGTCTTACCTCCGCTCGGCCCGTCCAGAGATCGCCATTCCACTGTACGAACAATTCATCGCCCGGCTGACGCAGGATTTTGGGCGACCCGTTCAGACCGGCGAGTTCGGTGCCGACATGCAAATTTCCCTCGTCAATGACGGACCGGTCACGATCATCATAGATTCCAAGACGCGGGAGTAAGGATCGCCGTCCGCCCACGACCCAGTTTAGGCAGTGCGAATTAAATTCTAATTTCTGGCGCGCTGGTGCATCTATATCCCTATGCGTTCTTTGTTGAACATCTTGTGGGCGGCGTTCATCGCTGGCCTGACGACCGCCTCCGCGCACGCGGCCCACACGCAGGTGGAACTGCTGCTCCCGGTGGAGACCGCCCACCCCGGCAGCACCGTTGTCGTGGGCATTCACCTGAAGATGGACGCCGGCTGGCACACGTATTGGAAAAATTCCGGTGCCTCGGGAATTCCCACCACGATCAAATGGGAGCTGCCCGCTGGCATCGCCGCCGGTGAAATCCAATGGCCCGTCCCGGAAAAATTACCGCCCGACGAACTGACCACCTACGTTTATGAAAACGAAGTCGTGCTGCTGGTGCCGCTGACGTTGGCGGCGGATTTGAAACCCGGCCCGCTTGCGTTGAAGGCGTCCGTCGCGTGGCTGGAGTGCAAGGAGAAATGCATTCCCGGCGGCGCGGACATCAGCGCCACGCTCAACCTCGACGCGGAGTCCAAACCTTCCCCAGACGCCGCCGTGATTCAAGCCTGGCAGAAAAAACTGCCCGGTCCCGCAGTCAATCTTTCGCCGCGCGCCGAGTGGGAACCGGGTGTGACCAATGATTCGCGGGCCTTGATCCTGGAATGGAAATCCACCGTCAACGCCAGCGCGGTGGATTTTTTTCCAGGCGCCAGCGAGGATTTTGAAGTCCAAGCCGAGGTGCGCCAACTGTTGGCGGAGCCTGGCAAAATCCGCCTGCGCAAGCTGGTGAAAAAATTCCAGGGCGACTGGCCGAAACAAATTTCCGGCGTGCTGATCGAAAAATCCGGCCCTGGAACTTCGGCCTATGACGCCACTTTGCCCATTGCTGACAGCAGCGCTTCGATGTCGCCAACGAGGACAACACCCGACCAGCCGCTTTGGAAAATGTTGCTCTACGCCTTCATCGGCGGGCTGATCCTGAACATCATGCCGTGCGTGCTGCCGGTGATCGCGCTGAAAATTCTCGGCTTTGTCCAGCAGAGCAAAGAAGAACCGCGCCGGGTGTTCAGGCTGGGATTGATCTATGGGCTGGGCGTGCTCGTTTCATTCATCGTGATGGCTGCGCTGGTCATCGCGATTCAACATACCGGCGGTTCCGCAAGCTGGGGCATGCAATTCAAAAGCCCGCAGTTCTCCGTCGGCCTCATCGTGCTGGTGACGTTGATCGCGCTGAATCTCTTCGGGGTTTTTGAAATCAACCTCGGTGGCCGCACCCTGAACGCCGCCGGACAACTCGCCTCCCGGCACGGAGCGTCCGGAGCCTTTTTCAACGGCGTGCTCGCCACCGTGCTGGCCACCCCCTGCACCGCCCCGGTGCTGGCAGCCGCGCTGGGCTTCGCCTTCACGCAATCGCCGCCCGTCATCCTGCTCTTTTTCATCACCATCGGGGCCGGTCTCGCCGCGCCGTACGTGCTGTTGAGCTGGCAGCCGAACTGGCTGAAATTTCTCCCGAAACCCGGCGCGTGGATGGAACAATTCAAAGTGGCGATGGGCTTTCCGATGCTGGCCACCGCCGTCTGGATTTTCTGGTTCACCGCGCCGCGCTTCGGCGACGCCGGTGTTTTGTGGATCGGCTGGTTCTTAATCGTCGTCGGCTTGGCCGCGTGGGTTTGGGGCCAGTTTGTTCAGCGCGGACAGCATCGCTGGCTGGCCATGGCGATTTGCTTCGCGCTCACGCTCGCGGGGTACGGAATCACGTTGGAAAAGGAATTGCATTGGCGTTCGCCCACACCCGCGACCGCCGGAGAGTTGCAAAATAATTTAGATGGTGTCCCTTGGCAAAAATGGAGTGCGGCAGCAATTGAAACGGCGCGCGCCAACGGCCGCGTGGTGCTGGTGGATTTCACGGCCAAATGGTGTACGACCTGCAACGCTTTCGTGAAACCCGCCGTGGACAATGAGGCGGTGCGCCGCAAACTTGAAGCTGTCAACGGCCTCGCCTTCCTGGCCGACTACACGGATTATTCCCCGGCTCTCACAGCAGAACTGAAAAAATATCACAGCGATGCCAGCGTGCCGCTGGTGCTGGTCTATCCCCGCGACGCCCGCCAGCCGCCCGTCATGCTGCCGACCATTCCAACGCGGCAGGATGTCCTCGACGCGCTTGACCGTGCCACCCGTTAGATTTTTTATTGAACGCCACCACCGCAAACGGTTTCTCAATTTAAACCACCTGCAACCAAACCAAACCATGAAAAAACTTATCGCAACCTTCGCCTGGATCGGACTGACGAGCGCCGCGCTGGCCGCAGCGGAAGTCGGCAAACCGGCACCCGATTTTACCGGCACCGACATCAACGGAAAGACCATCAAGCTCAGTGATTTCAAGAACAAGATCGTGGTCCTGGAATCCTACAACTCCGACTGCCCTTTCTCCGCGAATCATTTCAGCACCGGCGCGATGCAGGAGTTACAAAAGGAGATGACCGGCAAGGGCGTCGTCTGGCTGATGGTCAATTCATCGAATCCCAAAAGCTCCAGCTACCGCACACCCGAAGAAGCAAAAAAGGAATGGATCGCCGAAAAAATAAATGCCACCGCCTGGCTGGACGACAGTGCCGGCACGATTGGAAAACTCTACGGCATGAGAACCACGCCGCACATGTTCGTCATTGATCAGTCTGGAACGCTGGCCTACGCCGGTGCGATTGATGATCATCCCTTTCCCGGCGGCGACCCGCGTAAGGCCCGCAACTACGTGCGCGAAGCCGTGACCAAGCTTCAGGCGGGGGAAAAGGTTTCCGTGACGCAGACCAAGCCTTACGGCTGCGCGGTCAAGTACGGTGGCTAGTTGTTTTCTACCACGGCCCGGCCCGCCATCAGTCTTGGCGGGCTTTTCTCTTGGAAAAAATCTATCTCAGCGGCACTCAGAGTGGACAGGATCAACTTGAGCAGCCCAGAATTGTCAATTCCGCCTCATGCGTTACGGCAAAAGAACTGTTCGATAAAACCGCATGGAAAGATTTGCCGTGTCCGTGTCTATGAACTCGAAGGCGGCGGTGTTGGTCTGCATTGGAAGCCAGTCCGTCAGGTTAGTCGAAGTTTGCACAATGTAATAGTTGCCCGGCTGACCGGTAACGAGCAGATGGAAACTTCCGTCGGACGCATAACTTCCTCCCAGAACCGCCGGGAAAGCTGCAGCCGCTCGGCCAAACGACGACAGACTGAAACTCTCGGAAACTCCCGAAGTATTCGTGACAGCCAAGTAATAAGAAAAGCCCGGCAGCCACGGCCAGTTATTCGGAATCGTCAAAAGTTGATCCAGGCTGATGTTGGCCTGGTTGCCGTAGAGGCTGTTGTTGTAGAGGTAGCTTGTCCAATGCGCCGGGCCAGCCGGTTGGGCGAGGGTACCCTGTTCCAAGGAGATTATGACATTGGTTGAATTATTGGCAGTGAACACCATGCGGGTTGCTTCCGGCGGCACCTCCATTCGGTAGCGCAGACTGCCAAAGGCCGGGATGGTGCTTGTGATCGCACCGCCGTAAAACGCGATGGCATTAGTCACGATTACACTTCCGCCACTGGTGGACGAACTGACGGAGAAAGTCGTGTCAACCGGCGACCAGAAGCCAAGATAGTAAACACTGCCGGGACGAAGCGGCGGTGTGGATAGGGCACTCGTCCCCGGAGCGTCGAAGCGTGGATAAGCTCCTTGGTTCTTTCCATCGCGGGACCAATTTTCCAAATCGTGAGGCCACCACCACCAAGGTAGTGGATTGTAATTCG
>JAYWBR010000279.1:0-13675 GCA_043781315.1 Verrucomicrobiota bacterium
GCGACGAGGTTGTCGCCCTGCACAATGAGATTGCCCGCGCCCGGCTCACCCACGGAAAGCTCCGGCACGTCGCGCAGCAAATGGAACGGGACGGCGTGATGATGATTCACGACGGCTTCTTTTCCGATCCAATGGAGTGAGGGCATGGCTGGCTGCTCGCGAGCAGATCAACCACGGGAAATCTAAGAATAGAAGGGGCGCAACCCAGCGCACCCTGCCTCGAGGCACGTCCAAGCGCCCTACAGCGAGCACGCCAAGCCGCGCCCGATGGGGCGCGTGCTTGGTAGGTCGCTGTAATGGGCTTGCGAAAGTTTGGACGTTTTCGAGGCAGCCCGTAGCCGAAGCTACGCAGAATTGTTTTGGTTAAATAATAATCGTCGTTTGGTTTTTCTAACGCGGCCAGTGTGCGCGGGAAAATTGGCAGAGGCAAGAAGGCAGTTGAGAGTTGAGCGATTCGACACCTCACCCGAAACCCTCACCCCCAGCCCCTCTCCCATCCGATGGGCGAGGGTGGCGTCGGACTCTCCCCGTTCGAGGTGAAAGGGAGAAGGGGTTTTCCGCAAAATCTGCAAAGCAATTACCAAGCAACGCGGAGCGATTGGATGAGTCGCCCGTGATCTTCAAGACGTATGGGCCTACGAATCATTGCCCGACTCACGTTGTGTTTGCTGGTGCTGACGGTGAATTTCTTTGCTTCCGCCGTGCCAACACTGACAGACAAGTTTTGCCTGGATTGCCACGCCGAGAAGTCGCTCACCAAAACGGCTGCGTCGGGGAAGGAGACTTCCCTCTTCGTGGACCGGGCCAGACTCGCCGCGTCCGCTCACAAAACGAACACCTGCGCCAGTTGCCATGCGGACGCAACCGCCAAACATCCTGACGACAACCGGCCGGTGCAACCGGTCAACTGCGGGCTTTGTCATGGGAAGGCGGCCGAGAGCTACGGCGCGAGCGTTCACGGGCTGGCCGTCAAGGCGGGACGGGCGGGCGCGGCGACGTGCCAGGATTGCCACGATTCCCATGACATTCTCCCGGCGACTTCACCTGCTTCACCGCTGTATTATTCCAAACAGGCGGCGACCTGCGGCCAGTGTCACGACCAAGAAGCAAAGGAGTGGGCGGAAAGCGTGCATGGCAAAGCGGTCGCGGCGGGCGTACGCGATGCGCCCAACTGCACGGACTGTCATTCGGAGCACAAAATTAAACCACTGAAAGGAAGTTCAGCCATGAAAATTTCAGCGGAGGTGTGCAGCCGTTGTCACGCGTCGGAGCGGCTCAACACGAAATATAATCTGCCGGCCGACCGGGTGCGGACGTTCTTCGAGAGCTATCACGGACTGGCGTCGCAATATGGGTCAACGCTCGCGGCGAACTGCGGCAGTTGTCACGGCTATCACAAGGTTTTGCGTTCCAGCGACCCGAACTCGACGATCAACAAAGCGCATCTCGTCGAGACGTGCGGCAAATGTCATCCGGGCGCGAATGAGAAATTTGCGCTGGGCAAAATCCATGTGGACAACGCGGCGGCGCGGAGCGCGCCGGACATCGGCAGCACGATCAACTGGTGGGTGCGGAAGATTTATCTGCTGCTGATCTGCGGCACGATTGGCGGGATGTTCGCTCACAACGCGTTGTTGTTTTACAAAAAGGTGAAGGCGCATCTCCGTGCCGGTGGCCGACCGGTCGTCCGCATGAATCTTTCACAACGCCTGCAACATGCGGTGCTGGCCGTGAGTTTCATCGTGTTGGCGATCACGGGATTTGCACTCAAGTTTCCGGACTCCTGGCTGGCGCGGGCGATGGGTTCCAGCGAACCGATTCGTCGTTGGTCACACCGGATTGCCGCCATCGTGCTCCTGGCCGTGGGTGCCTGCCACATCGTCTATCTGCTCGCGACCCGGGATGGCCGCCAGCTCGTCAAAGATTTATTGCCCGTGAAAAGGGATTTGGCGGACGCCTGGGCCGCAGTTCGCTATCTCACCGGATTGAGCCAGGACAAACCAAAGATCGCCCGGTTTGGTTATGCGGAGAAGATGGAATACTGGGCCGTCATCTGGGGAACCCTCATCATGGGTGTGACTGGAATCATGGTCTGGTTCAAGATTGACGTGACCCAATTGCTGCCGCGCTGGGCCGTGGAAGTGGCGCTGACGATTCATTATTACGAGGCGGTGCTCGCTTGTCTCGCGATTGTCGTGTGGCACTTCTATCACGTCATGTTCGACCCCGATGTTTATCCCGTGAACCTTGCCTGCTGGGATGGAAAAGTTTCGGAGCATTGGCAGGCGGAGGAGCATCCGTTGGAGAAAATAAAACCGGCACCTGCGCCGCCGGTTCCGCCCGCCCGATGAACCCCCGCATCCGCAGTTGCGCCAGTGACTGCCTGAAGTCACGCGGCGGCAAAAAACGGAAAGGATTCGCCAAGCGAAGGCGAGAAGGATCGGCCCGTCCTTTTAGATTAGAGCCATGAATTTTAAGCGCCAGCACACATTTGGCCGGCGAATGGCCAAATCCGGCAATGCGTTCGTTGCCGGGTTCCGCGCGGCGCGGCCAAACCCTCAACTCTCAAAGACGCCATGAATATTTTCGTAGCAGGTTTGAGTTACAAGACGGCACCAGTCGAGCTTCGCGAGCAACTGGCGGTGCCTCCCACCCGGCTCCAATGCCACGGCTGCCGCTTGAAGATTGCCGGCAATCTGTCCGAGGTCGTTCTGCTCTCGACGTGCAACCGTGTCGAAATTTACGGCGTCACGCCCATCGTCAATGGAAACGTCCACGGCATTTTCCGCCATCTCGCCAACCGCGAATTTGATTTCTCGCCGCACCTTTACATCAAGGAAGGAGCCGAGGCGGTGCGGCATCTTTTCTCGGTGGCGAGCGGCCTCGATTCGCTGGTCCTCGGTGAGACGGAAATCACCGGCCAGGTCAAACTCGCCTATCACGCCGCCCAAACTGCGAAACTGACGGGGCGCGTGTTGAACCGCGTGTTCCAGACCGCGATGCAGACGGCCAAGGAAATCCGCACGGACACCGGCATTGGTCGCGGCGCCACTTCCGTGGGCAGCGTGGCGGTGGAACTGGCGGATCGCATCTTCAAAAGCCTGTCCGACAAGACGGTCATGATCTTGGGCGCGGGCAAGATGGGCGAGGCGTGCGTGAAACATTTGAACAAGAAGGGCGCGAAATCCGTGCTGGTTTCCAACCGCTCTTTCGAGCGCGCGCAATTGCTGGCGGCGGAGTTTGGCGGGCGGGCGATCCGTTTTGACAGCTACCTGAAAGCGATGGAAGAGGCGGACATCGTCGTGAGTTCGACCGGCTGCCCGCACACGATTCTCCATCGCGAGGAAGTCGCGCAAGTGATGCAGGCGCGGCGGAACCGCCCGCTGGTGCTCATTGACATCGCCGTGCCGCGCGACATCGCGGCGGACGTGCAGCAGATCCCGAATGTCTATCTCTACGACGTGGACGATCTGGAAGTGATCGTGCGCGCGAACGTGAAACATCGCGCACAGGAGTTGAGTGCCTGCCAAGCGATCATCGGCGAGCGCGCCGCAGAAGTGTTGGCGCGGGTGAATCCCGTTCGCGAATGCATGCGGAAGGAAGTTGCGACCGAACCGGCCTGGGCGCTGGCCGGCCTGGCCGCCGGGTATGCCTGAACCAAAGAATTTGCCATGAAAGCAAAAACCATTTCATCGGAAGACCGGGCGTTGAGCTCGTTGCCTGATTTTTCGCTGGAACAGCCCGGCCTGGGTGGGCCGGAGTTGCATTACACAACAACAACGAAAAAGCATGTGCGAAAACAAATCCTATGAAAAAACTAAGACTAATCCTCGGCGAATTGGCGATTGGGGCAGCCGTGACATGGTTGCCATCCAACAGCCAGGCCGCCATCGGCATCGTGGGCAGCGCCCATGATTTTTATCAAAACACCAACGCCTGGATCAACGGGACGACGAAATGGTTGACCGGGACGCGGACCAACGTCTGCGGCGAATGTCACACCATCCACCATGCGCCGGATCCGACCAAGGGACCGCTGTGGATTCACACCGCCAGCAGCCAGACCTACAAAACATATGACCAGGCGCACAGTGACACGTTTGACGCCCTCGGTCTGACGGTCACGCTGGGCAGTTCCAGCAAGGCCTGTTTGTCCTGTCACGATGGCACGGTGGCGATCAACGACCAGACCTCGCTCGTCAACGGGCCGTCCGGTGTTTCCACCAATCGAATCGTGGGCGGCACGGGTGTGTTTATCACCGACCGGGTCATTCCAATCAACAACAACGACCTGACCCACATGCATCCCATTGGCGTCAGCTACACGGCGGCGGCGGCGGCGGTCCCGGCGGGCGAACTCAAAGATCCCTCGGGCACCTTCCCGAACACGACCGGCAGTCCAACCATCAACAACCAACTGAAAGGTTTGACCAAGACCATGGAATGCTCGACCTGCCACGACATTCATCGCACCCGGGGCAATGCGCCGAACAGCGGGATTTACACGGTTGCTTCCGGGCAGAATCTTTGCATGGGTTGTCATAACAAATAAGGGCCGTCGGACACCGGAAATGATCCGAAGCGCGCAAGGGCATCCAGAGATGAAGATCTCGGATGCTCTTGCAGTTTCGGTGGGTTTCAGGGTTCACCCTTGCAGCGTCTCCACAGAAACGGCCGCGCCAAACTTGAACTCCCCTTTGACGTCGGGCCGCCGGCGGCGGGCCAGCCAAATTATGTCGAGGGATTATCAAGAAATGTACAGTCGGCATTCCTGAAGTGCGGAATGCTTTCATTATGAAAGTTCAACAAGCACCCCAACTTCCCACGCCACCTCAAGGATGGAAGCCCCGGCAGATGAACCCTGGCGAGGCCTTGCGCAGGCTGCTGGCAGCGTTGCCAGCGGTCGTGCTGATCCTGTTCGTGGCCGGCTGTTCCACGACGCCCGCCAAAACCGACACCGGCCCGAAGTACAATTTCTTCCCGCCGCCGCCCGATGCGCCCCGCCTGCAATTCCTGACGGCCTTTGACGCGGACAAGGATTTGCGCCGCGGCTCCAGTGATGGTTTTGTGTCGTTCCTGACCGGCAAGCCAACCAAGGTGCTTCCGATTCTCAAACCGTACGGCGGGTTCGCCGGCCGGGGGAAAATCTATGTGTGTGACACCGGCGACTCGGTGGTGTTGCAGATGGATCTGGCCACCCGGAAAACGAAGGTCATTTCTCCCACCGGGCCCGCCGCATTCAAACTGCCGTTGAACATGGACGTGGACGACAACGGCTGGCTGTACATCGCGGACGGCGTGCGCGACCAGGTGGTGATTGTTGACTCAAACGAAAACCTCGTGGCCACCATCGGTGAAAAAGGCTTGATGAAGCCGCGCGACGTGGTCGTGAGCAAGGACCGGGTTTACGTCAGCGACCTGCAAAACCATTGCGTGCATGTGTTCGACAAGGCCGCGCGGACTCTGCTGTTTGACATTCCCAGCGCGTCCGAGGCCGCCAAACCCGAGGCCAAACTTTTTCAGCCGATCAACATTGCCTTGGACACGGCGGGCCGGCTCTACGTCAGCGACTTCGGCGCCTACCGCGTCCAGGTTTTTGACGCGGACGGAAAGTACCTGCGCACGATCGGCAAATACGGCGACAACTTCGGCGAATTCGCCCGCAACAAAGGCGTGGCGGTGGACCGCGCCAACCGCGTCTATGTCGTGGATGCGGCGGGACAACTGGTGCAAATCTTCGACGACGCCGGCCACCTGCTGATGTGGTTCGGCGAACCCAACGCCAGCAAGGTGGGCCTGAACCTGCCGGCCAAAGTCCTGCTGGACTACGATGACGTGGGATTCTTCCAGAGCTACGCCGCGCCGGATTTTCAGGTCGAACACCTCGTCATCGTGATGAACCAATACGGCAACCGCAAAGTCAGCGTGTTTGGTTTTGGCCACAAAAAGTAGCGCCGCGATTTCTGCCCGCCGTGAATCAAGTGCATGAAAAAAAGAAAAATGCTCCTGCCCGTCGCCGTCGCAGCGGTCTGCTGCGCTGCGCTGACGGCGGGCGGCATGTCAGCCACCACGCGGAAATGGCTGACCTTCTTTTTTGACGGAGTCCCGGCGGAGCATCCCGCGACCAACGCAACCATCACGGTGCCCTCCAGCGCGGAGAATTCTCCAGCGAGCGGGCCGCTGCAAACTCCCGCCGCGCCGCCGCCGTTCTATTACGGGCATCCGCCGTTTGCGGATCAAAAATGCACCGCCTGCCATGAGGCCGGACTGGGGCAGGGGATGAAGAAGAAAACTCCAGCGCTGTGCTTCGATTGTCACAAGGATTTTTTGTCCGCCGCGAAGGTGAAGCATCAGCCCGTCGAAGCGGGCGATTGCAAGAGCTGCCACGATCCGCATCAATCGGACAAGAACAACAAGCTGCTTCTGAAAACGGGCAAGGCGCTTTGTTTTGATTGCCACGACGATTTTTTTGAGAAGGCGAAGTCCAAGCATCAGCCGGCTGAAAATGGTGATTGTCTCGCGTGCCACAACGCGCACGCGACCGACCGGAAGAAACTCGTCAACAAAGCCACGCCGGCGCTGTGCTGGGATTGTCACGACAACTTCATCGAGAAGGCGAAGTTCAAGCACGACGTCGTCGAGGATTGCAACACCTGCCACAACCCCCACGCGACCGGTGAATCCAAGCTGCTGACAAAAATTATTTCCAAGCTCTGTTTTGACTGCCACGAAGAGAAGGACATCAAGGCGGTCAAGGGCCACGCCCATGCGGAAACAAAATCGTGCGTGGACTGCCACGATCCGCATGTGGGCACCGATAAAAACCTTCTGAAGCCCGGGAAAAATCCGGCCGTGTCCAAATGAATCTCCCATTCACCAGATTCAAATTGGGTTGCTGGAAACAGCGCTGGCTGTTCTCCCTGCTGGCGCTGGCGGCGGGCAGCCTGCGCGGTTGGGCACAATACATTGAAGACCCCCAGCCGAGGCTGAACTGGCCGCGCCTGCGGTACATCAAGTTTGACGTGGAGGCCGAGCAATCGGCGCAAAGTTCTTCCACCGTCGCCGCGCGTTCGGAAAATCAGCGGCTCTACCTCTCGCCCGGACTGGGCATCGGCTGGGATTCTTTTCTCTACCATCCGGATTTGCTTTCGTTCCGGATTCTGGCCCAGCCGGGATATTCCTGGCAGGCGTCCGGGTCGCCGGGTTCGTTGACGCACAATGAAAACGTGTTGTTGAACGGAAATCTCAACGCCACCTTTCTCCAACTCAAGCCTTACGCGACGAGCCTGTTTGCCAGCGCCAGCCACAACACGCATCAATATGATTTTTTCAACACCGTCACCGAGGACGCCCAATCCTGGGGCGCCACCACCGGCTACCGCGAAGGCCCGGTGCCGGTGACGATTGCCTTCGAGCGCACCAGCCGCGACACCAGCGGCTTCAGCTATGATTCCACTTCCGACCAATCCACCCTGAACCTGCACGCGCAAAACGAGCGCCGGAAACAAAACATCAGCGACCTCTCCTACCAGTTCAGCGACTACCGCAGCCGGATGAACAGCGCGGGCACGAGCTTCGCCGATTCCAGCAGCTCGCATTACGTGACGCTGACCGACACGGAGCATTTCACCAAAAGCACGCTGAGTTCCACGCTGCTTTACAACCGGTCGGAGGCCGACAGCAATTCCTCGGACGATCTCAACACGCTGTTCGATTACAGTGTCGAGCACACGCCGCACCTGCACAGTTCTTACGGCTACTCCTTTTCGCGCTACGCCACCGGCGGCAGCGAATCACTCCAGCACAACGCCCACGCCGGCTTGCAACACCAGCTTTTTGAAAGCCTCACCACCACGCTGGATCTCCACGGCGCGGCGGCCGACAGCCGTTACCTTGGCTCGAAGCTCGATCAGACCGGCGCGGGCATGAACGCTTCGGTCGGCTATTCCAAACGCCTCGGCCGCTGGGGCCGGCTGTATCTCGGCGACAGCATCAACTACGACTGGACGGATCAGCACAGCTCCGGCCCGGCGCGGTTGGTCACCGATGAATCATTGGTGCTGACCAACTTTCCCGTCCGCCTCAGCCAACTGCGCGTCATTGCCATCAGCACCGTGCTCGATGCCGCCACGCATCTCGCCCTGCATGAGAACGTGGACTACACCGTGATCAAACTCGGCGATGTCTGGCAACTTCAGGGCATCGTGACCAGCGCCAGTTTTGGTCATACCGCGTTGGTCAGCTACACGGTGCAACCCAATCCGTCCGGCAGCTACACCGTGTTCAGCGACCAGGCCCAGGCGCGCCTTGATTTTTGGAACGGACTGCTGGGTTTGTATGCGCGCTACAGCTTCAACGAAAATCATGCCGACTCACCGGGGTTCGTTCTGGAAAACGTCCAGGAGTTCCAGGCCGGCGCCGATTTCAGCCGGCGCGGGCTGCGGCTTGACGCGAGCTACATCGAACGCAAGTCATCGCTGTTCAACTACCACTCGTACAGCCTTTCCGAAAGCTACACGATCCGGCCGTCATCAGCTGCCACCGTCGGCGTGGACTTGCGCCAGCGCTGGAGTTTTTACCCGGCCACCGGCGGGGCCACCAATCAATCGTATGAAGTGACCTATTACGACTACATGCTGCGCTGCGACTGGCAGCCGGTTTATGGCCTGAGCTGGAGCGCCGAGGGCGGGTTGGAACAGCAGCGTGGCAACGGCCTCGACCAGGATTTGTTCGTCGCCCGCACCTACCTGAACTGGATCGTGGGCAAGCTGGACATTCATCTTGGTTACGAATATCAAAAGCAAAAATACATTGCCGAGCAGCGCGACCGGCATTTTGTCTTCTTGCGGATGCGCAGATATTTTTAATTTGGAATGCGAACGAAATTTCAATCTTGCGGGCTGTTGTTGCTGGCCATGGCCGCGCTGTCGGTCTCGTGTGTTTCGCACCAGCCCGGAGCCGCGTCGGTGCCCGTTTCCATCCCTGTCTGGCCGCCGCCGCCCGCCGCGCCGCGCATCCGTTTCGTCCGCAGCATTGCCGGCCCGGCGGACATTGGACGCGCGCCATCCGCTTGGAAGCGCCTCGGCCATTTCATCACCGGCGAACAAGGCGAGCGTGAGCGACTGCAAAAACCGTTCGGTGTCGCGCTGGACGAGTCGGGCAATCTGTGTGTCACCGACACCGGCAACCACACGGTCGGCTATTGCGATTTCGCCCGCAAACACTGGCAACTCTGGCACGGCCTTGGAAAAACAAATTTCGTCTCGCCGGTTGCCGTTGCGCGCCGCCACGGAATTTTTTACGTCGCGGATTCGGAACTGGGGAAAGTATTTGCCTTCGGCGCGGACGGCCGCGAGGTCTTCACGATTTCCGCGCCGTTGCAACGGCCGGCGGGTCTGGCGGTCGGCGGCGATTCGCTGGCGGTGGCGGATTCGCAGGCGCACGCGATTTTTGTTTTCGATCTGCGCGGGCAGTTGCGCTTTCAATTTGGCAAACGCGGCACGGGGCCGGGTGAATTTAATTTTCCGACGCATGTTGCGGCCGATCACCAGGGCCATCTGCTCGTCACCGATTCGCTGAACAGCCGCATCCAGGTGTTTGACGGTGAGGGAAAGTTTCTCTCACAGATCGGCAGCGCGGGTGACACGCCCGGTCACTTTGGCCGGCCCAAAGGAGTGGCTGCGGATTCATTCGGGCACATCTACGTGGCCGACGCCGTGTTTGACAACCTCCAGGTTTTTGATTTGTCCGGCCACTTGCTGATGACTCTAGGCCAGGGCGGAACCGGGCCGGGTGAGTTTGGGTTGCCCGCCGGGATTGCCATCGGCGCGGACAACCAGATTTACGTCGCCGATTCCTACAACCATCGCGTGCAGGTTTTCAAATACATCGGCCCGCCATGAATAACGAATGTCGAATGTCGAATGTCGAACGTCCCCGTCTTCGGGCTTTTTACGCTTGCGGGCTCGAACCTGTCATTCGTCATTCGTCATTTGTCATTCGGATTTTTATCGCGCTGTTCCTGCCCGCCGCCCTGCCCGCCGCCAGCGTCATCAACTCGAAGCACAACCTTTCAGCAGCCGGCCCCGGCACTGTCAAAGCGGCCACCGAAACCGACACCTGCATTTTCTGCCACACCGTTCACCGGACGACTGGCGAGACGCCGTTGTGGAGTCACACGATGTCCTCGGTCACGAACTATGTCATTTACACCAGTCCGACGATGAAGGCCGCCGTCGGCCAGCCGGACGGTTCGTCGCGGCTTTGTCTGAGCTGCCACGACGGCACCGTCGCGCTCGGCATGGTGAGCAGCCGCACCACGACCATTCAAATACAGGGTGGTGTCACGACCATGCCGGGCGGGCCGAGCAACCTGGGCACGGATTTGTCCGGCGACCATCCCATTTCTTTTGTTTATGACCAGGCCTTGGCGCAGCAGGACAGTCATGTGAAAGACCCCGCGACGCTGGACAAAAAAATCCGGCTCGACCACAACCAGAAAGTGCAATGCTCGTCCTGCCACAATCCGCATGACGACCAGTTCGGAAAATTTCTCGTCATGGACAACACCGGTTCCGCCCTCTGCCTCGCGTGCCATACCGATGCGAACTGGCCCGGCTCCGCGCACGGCAATTCCTCCGCGCCGTTGGTTGGCGCTGCGGTGAAGCTCGCCGCCGGCAAGCGTGGCGCCAAGACCGTCGCCGTCAACGCCTGCGAAAACTGTCACACCTCGCACCAGGCCGGCTCCAAGGCGCGCCTGCTGGTCCATTCGAAGGAGGAGGAGAATTGTTTTTCCTGCCACAACGGCACCGTGGTGAAAAAAAATCTTCGCAACGAATTCACCAAGCCCAGCGCGCATCCCGTGTTGCCCACCGCGTCGCAGCACCGGGCCGGCGAAGACCTCGTCAACGGCTCGCGCCACACTGCCTGCGCGGACTGCCATAATCCGCACGCTGCCAGCGCGACCCCGGCTTCCGCACCCAGCTCGCCGGGTGCCATCGCCGGCGTCAAGGGCGTCAATGCCACCGGGGCCATCGTCGTTCCCGCCCGGCGTGAGTATGAGCTTTGTTTCCGCTGCCACGCCGACAGCGTCAACCGCGGTCCCGCTCGGTTGACGCGCCAGCATCCGGAGACCAACAAACGAATTCAGTTCAGCCCGTCGAACAAATCGTTTCACCCGGTCGAATCCTTGGGGCGAAATCCCAATGTGCCCAGCCTGATCGCGCCCTGGACCACCGCGTCCCAGATGTATTGCACCGATTGTCACAACAACGATCAAGGCCCGAGGGCGGGTGGCACCGGCCCCGACGGCCCGCACGGCTCGGCCTTTGCGCCCTTGCTGGAACGGCAACTGGTGCTCACCGATTTCAGCCCCGAGAGCGCCGCCAACTACGCGCTATGTTACAAATGCCACAGCCGCGAGAGCATTCTTGGCGACCAGAGTTTCAAACTGCACCGCAAGCACATCGTGGATGACAAAACCGCCTGCACCACCTGCCACGATTCGCACGGCGTGGCCGCCAACGACCGGCTGATCAACTTCAACCGCGATTACGTGACGCCTTCCGCTGTGGCCGGCGGGCGGCTGGAATTCAAGACCACCGGCAGTGGCGGCGTCACTTGTACGTTGACCTGCCACGGTGTGGATCACGCCGGAACGACCTATCCCGGAGCGCAGCGGATTCTTCTCCCGCACCGCTGAACGATGAGCCGGCCCGCCGCGTTTCTTGTTTTTTTTGTGGCGACAGTGTGAGAAAGTCTTTTGTCTGTGAGTTGTGGCCGCTTTATGCCACATGACTTTCGAAGCATTCGGAATAGTTTGTGCGGATGCCCGAAGCTCGGAAACCCGCTGGTACCGCAAGTTCTTTTGTGCCAAATGTAAAACTCAAAAGTACCGTGATTTATCTGTGGCTGGCCCTTTGCTGGTTCGGATTTTGTGACGTGGCGTTTGCCGGTGGAACGTGGGCCTCGCTGGCCAGTTCTCCGCCAGCCGGCGTGAACATGTGCCTGCTCCTCGGCGATGGCACGGTGCTGGGCATGAATGGCGATGGCACCTGCGTCAAGCTCACGCCGAATAGCAGCGGCAGTTACCGCAACGGCACTTGGACGACGGTGGCGCACATGAATGATGACCGTTTGTTCTTCGCCTCGGCGCTGCTGACGAATGGAAATGTTTTCGTCGCCGGCGGCGAATATGGCGCGGGCCATGACCACGCAGAACTTTACGATCCGTTGAACAATGTCTGGACGCGGATTCCCGATCCGGTGCCGGGCGTCGGGTTCTCGGACGCGATCTCAAAAATTTTACCAAACGGCAACGTGCTCGTTGCGCCGGTGAGCCTGTTTGGCGGGTGTCGAATCTACAATGTGTATTCAAACACTTGGCAGACGGCGGCGTCTTCGCAAAACCAAAACGAAGTCTGCTGGGTGAAATTGCCGAACGACAACATCATCACGATTGATACGGGCGCACAGACCTCGGAGCATTATGTGCCGTCGCTGAACCAGTGGATTGTGGACGGCAATGTGCCGGTGCCGGTGTATGGCTATGGCGCGGAAATCGGCGGCGGATTTTTGCTGCCGAACGGAAAAGTGTTTTACGTCGGCGGCAACACCAACACGGCCATCTACACGCCAGGCGCGACGGTGAGCAGCGCGGGCAGTTGGGTGGCGAGCGCCACGATTCCCAACAACCTCGGCGCGGTGGACGCCCCGGCGGCGATGCTGGTGAACGGAAAAATTTTATGCGCGCTCGGCCCGGTCGGCGGCTTCAACGGGCCTTCGAGCTATTACGAATACGATTACACCACCGACAGTTTCACGCAGGTGAACGCGCCGGGTGGCGGGACGACTTACGGCCCCGCGCCGTTTGCCACGAGCATGCTGGACTTGCCGGATGGAACGGTGCTGTTCGTTGGCGGACAAAATTCCACGTCGCTCTACATCTACACGCCGGACGGCACGCCGCTCGCGGCGGGACAACCGGGCATCAACACCATTACCGAAAATACCGACGGCTCATACCATCTGACCGGCACCAACCTCAACGGCATTTCCGAAGGCGCGGCGTATGGCGACGACGAGCAGATGGACAGCAACTATCCGCTCGTGCGCATGACCAATTCCACCAGCGGCAATGTGTATTACGCGCGCACGTTCAACCGCAGCAGCACGAGCGTGATGACAAGCAATTTGGTGTTGAGCACGGAATTTTCTTTGCCGCAGAATTTGCCAACGGGAACTTATTCGCTCGTCGTCGTGGCGAATGGAAATCCTTCCGCGCCGACGAATTTCGTTTATTCGCCGCCCGCCGTGCCGACTGGCCTCGCGGCTATCAGCGGGAGCAACGCGCTCGTGAAATTGAGTTGGAACACCAGCGCCGGAGCAACGGCCTACAACTTGAAACGCTCCGCCAGCAGCACGGGATATTTTGCAACCATCGCCACGCTGACGGGCACGACTTACACCAACACGGGACTGATCAATGGTTTCACCTACTACTACAAAGTCGCGGCGGTGGGCAGCGGTGGGCCGAGTGCGGATTCCACGTCGGTCAATGCCACGCCCGCCGGGCCGCCGCCGGTGCCGACCGGATTGGCAGCGGTGGGCGGAGCGAATGGTTTTGTTCCGCTGTCATGGAGTCCGAGCTTCGGCGCGACGAGTTACAATTTGAAAC
>JAYWBR010000280.1:0-13664 GCA_043781315.1 Verrucomicrobiota bacterium
CGGCGATGTGGTCATCGAATCCTTCACCACCGACGTGAAAGTCATTGCCAAGGCGGCGGCCATCTGGCGGCGCATGGAGCCGACGCGGGATGAGATCGCCGTCAAAGGCCTGCGCAATCTTCATCGTGTTCTTGGAAAATAATTCTGTAAAAAAACATTCTGAGCATGGGGTCAGTTCGTCCTCCTCGAATTGCCCCTTTTTCTCTTCACCGCAACTCAATCATGAAAAAAATCCTGTCGCTCGTCATTGTTCTGGTCGGCGCCGCTGCGTTTTCATCACGCGCTGATATCAAGCTGCCATCGGTCATCGGCAGTCACATGGTTCTCCAACGTTCCCAAGCCTGTCCGATCTGGGGCTGGGCTGATCCAGGAGAGAAAGTCACGGTTGAGTTTGGCGGACAAAAGAAAACGACGGTTGCCGTTGCGGATGGAAGCTGGCGCGTGAACCTGCGTTCCATGAAAGCCAATTCCACTCCACAGACCATGACCATCACGGGAAAGAACAAAGTTGTGGTTGAGGATGTGCTGGTTGGCGAAGTGTGGTTGTGCTCGGGTCAATCGAACATGGAATGGGACGTGGCAAATTCGGACAATTCCAAGGAAGAGATCGCGGCGGGAAATCATCCGCGCATTCGTCACATCAAGATTCCGCACCGCCCCTCCGACAAACCGGAGAGCGATGTGAAGACCGACGGGTGGAAGGCGGCCAGCCCGGAAACGGTTGGGAGTTTCACGGCCGTTGGATATTTCTATGCGCGCACGCTCACGAAGGAACTCGATGTTCCCATTGGTTTGCTCGGTTGCAATTGGGGCGGCACGCGTATTGAACCCTGGACGCCGCCGGTCGGGTTCCAGTCTGTGCCAGCGTTGAAAAAAGATTTCGCCGACAAGCTCAGCGAATTTCCTACGGTTTCAACGAAGACGAATAAAGCAGGCAACGTCGTCAAAGACATCAATCCTCAATCACCGCTCGCTCTCTACAATGGGTTGGTGCATCCGCTGGTGCCGTTCGCGATCCGTGGCGCGCTCTGGTATCAAGGCGAGGCCAACAACGGTGAAGGCATGCTTTATTACGAAAAGATGAAGGCGCTCATCGCCGGGTGGCGTAGTGTCTGGAGCAATCCCAAGATGCCGTTCTATTTCGTGCAACTTGCTCCTTACAATTATGGCGGGGACGACACCAAATTGGCCGGAATCTGGGAGGCGCAGACGGCCACACTTGCAGTGCCGAACACCGGCATGGCCATCACCACGGATATCGGCAACGTCAAAGACATTCACCCCAGGAACAAACAGGAAGTGGGGCGTCGTCTCGCGCTTTGGGCGTTGGCTAAAACCTACGGGAAACGTGACCTCGTCTATTCCGGCCCGCTTTACGACGGCATGAAAATTCGCGGAAACCAGATCGAACTCAGTTTTGATCACGTCGGTGGGGGATTGGTTTCGCGTGACGGAAAAGCGCTGACGGAATTTACGATTGCGGGCGAGGACAAGAATTTCGTCGCCGCCCACGTCGAGGTTGTTGGCCAGAAGCTCGTCGTGTCGAGTGATGCCGTGACGAAGCCCGTGGCGGTGCGTTTTGCCATGAATCAATTCGCCGAGCCGAACTTTGCGAACAAGGAAGGTTTGCCGGCATCCCCGTTCCGCACCGACAAGTGGCCGCTCTTCGACACGACGCCCGATCTCGAACCCGGTTTCAAGCTCCTGTTCAACGGTAAGAATCTCGATGGCTGGGAAGGCAACAGAAAACTCTGGTCGGTTCAGGATGGTTGCATCACCGGCAAGACTTCCAACGAAGGCGAAACCAAGATCAGCCACAACACTTTCCTCGTTTGGAAAGGCGGCGAAGTGGCGGACTTCGAACTGCGCCTGCAATACAAGATCATCGGCGGCAACTCCGGCATCCAGTATCGCAGCCGTGTGGATGAGACCGGCGAATTCGGGCCGATCGTGGGCGGTTATCAGGCGGATATCGAAGCGGGCAAGACTTACAGTGGCATCCTCTATGATGAACGCGGTCGTGGCTTTCTGGCCAAGCGCGGCGAGAAAACCGTGGTTAAAACAGATGAGGCTGGGAAAACAAAAGTCGAAGTGACCGGCTCTCTCGGCGATGCCGACAAGCTTCAATCCAAAATCAGGAACGAGGATTGGAATGACTACGTTGTCATCGCCAACGGCAACCACCTGCAGCATTTCATCAATGGCAACAAGATGGTGGATGTCACCGATGAGGATTCAGCCAGAGCTGTGAAGTCAGGCATCCTTGCCTTGCAGATTCACGCCGGCCCGGCCATGACGGTGCAGTTCCGCAACATCCAGCTCAAGTGATTCTTGGAAAGTAGAGAGGTGCCTGGCGCAGAGGCTCTCAGGCAAACAAATCCATCACGGGTTGGCCTTCGCCGTCGCGCGTGACGTAGAACGGGCGTTTCTCGATCTCATACGCGAGCTTCGGAGAAATTCCCATCGCGCGATAAATGCTCGCGTGCAGGTCTTCGATGACCACCCGGTCTTTAACGGTCTTGCAAGGGCGTTCGTCCGCCGTGACTCCGTGGACGTGTCCCTTTTTCGTTCCGCCGCCGTAAAGCATCACGCAGCCCGCGTCGGTAAAGTGACGGTGCATGCCGTAATGGATTTCGCTTTCGACCTTTTCGGGAACATGAACCTGATCGGACACCCGTTTATCAGGTTTGCCTTCGATCATCGCGTCGCGGCTGAACTCACTGGCGAGGACGATCAGAGTGCGGTTGAGCAATCCGCGTTCTTCCAGATCCAGCACGAGTTGTGCGACGGGCGCATCAATCTGCTGCTTCATCCCGACAACCCGCGCGTGCCCGTTCTCGTGGGTATCCCAGTTGAGAAACGGGATGTATTCGGTCGTGACCTCAATGAAGCGCGCTCCGACTTCCGCCAATCGCCGCGCGAGCAGGCAGCCGAGGCCGAACCGTCCGACCATTTCGTTTTCATATTTGCCCGCCGCAGCGTCGCGTTTGGATTCAAATTTCTGTCCGGGCTGATAACCGGGAATGTATTTGCGGATGCTCTCGAGCGGTTCGAGGGCGAGATCAAACGCCTTGGCCGCCGGTGAACTGAGCAGGCGATGCGCGTTATCAATGGAGCGAAGCAGCGACTCTTTCTGGTAATCGCTGCCATGCTCGCCAAGCGGACTCGCCGCGAGCAGTTTTTTGTAGAACTTGTTCCGATCCTCAAATCGGCCGGGCGTCATTCCGCCCGGAGGACGAACTGTGCTCGCCGCTTGATCAGGGAAAGGGATGTTGAACGGGCCGTGTTCACTGCCCAGAAAGCCGGCGGTGGTGAACGCTTTTAATTCCTCGCCCTCACCGTTGTCGAAGCGTTGACCGATGTTGATGAACGCGGGCACGGACGGATTCTTCGGACCAAGGGTTCGCGCCAGCACTGCTCCGAGATGCGGTGCGGCGACTGTCTGCGGCGGTGCGTAGCCCGTGTGCCATTGATATTGATGGCGCGAGTGCAATATGTGGCCGAGATCACCTGCGGTGTAACTGCGTATGAGAGTTCCGCGATCCATCACTGCGGCCATCTTCTCCAAACCTTCGGAAAACCGGATGCCATCCACCGATGTGGGAATACTGGGGAATGTGCTAAGGAACGAGTCCGGCGACATGCCTTTCTTGAACGGCGTGTAGCGTTTCGGATCGAACGTCTCGGTAGCTGCCATGCCGCCGCCCATCCAGAGGACGATCACTGTGTCGGCGGTGGCCTTGATTTTCTCCAGCTCCACCGCAGAGGCAATACGAGGGAATCCGGCCGCGAGCGCGGAAAGTGTCGCGGCGCTTGCGGTCTTTAAGAAGTCACGGCGTGACCAGTTGGGTTGATTGCTCATAGTTGATCCTCAATAAATCAGTTGAAACTCCGGCAACATCGTCAGCGCCCACAGCAGGTCTTCCACGCTGTCTGTCTGGGCAGGAGTGCCGACCATTTTTTTCGCGGTGTGAAATTCAGTGGGCGTCGGCGGACGGCAGAGCGCTAATTGATAAATAGTTTTGACCAATGCGTCGCTCGACCCTTTTGCCGCATCAATGTTCTTGTCTGCGCCGTGCTTGATCAAAGCCGCCAGTTCAGAACCGTTCGTCAATTCGAGTGCCTGCAAAGTCGTTGCCGTCGGGGAGCGGACGGTGACGACCTGTTCGCGATTCGGTCGGCCCAAAGCAATCTGCAAACTGTCCGCTTCAACCAAAGCGGCACGCACCGTGGGAGATTGATTCGTCTCGCCAGCCGCGTTGAGGATTTTGGTCGCTGGTTTTTTATACCAACTGTCAGTGAGGAGGCCGATCGCATCGCGGAATTGCTCGGCGGACATGCGGCGCACTTGCGGTCCTTCGAAAACAAACTTGGCTTCAGTTTGTTCGGTGGCAGGCACGGTGGGCATTTGATACGCGCGGGAGTTGAGCATCACCGCGATAAGATGCCTCACGTCGTAACCGTGATCGGCAAAGTCCTCCGCCAACCAGTCGAGCACATCGGAGTTCCACGCGGGTTTCTCCATGTCGTCCACCGGTTCGACGAGGCCGCGTCCGAAAAACTTTTGCCAGAACCGGTTGACCAGCGTGCGCGTCAGTCGTCCATCCTCACGCTGCGTGATGAGTCGAGCCAGGCTTTCAAGCCGCACAGCTTTGTTGGTGGATACTTCCAGTTCACCGAGTTGAGCGTAGATGAATCGTGGATCGGCCATTTTGCCGGTCGGTTTGTCGCAGTGTACCATTTCCACGGGACCATCGGCATAGACACTGGCAAGGTTGTAAGCATCGGCGAGCGTCCAGTCGTTGATGAAACTGTCGTGGCAACTGGCGCACTTGAGATTCACACCCATGAACACTTGTGAAATATTTTGCGCCGCCTGCATGTGCGGCTTTTGGCTCGCATTCACAGCGCCACGCCACACGATGCCTTTGGCAAAGCCTTCGCTTTCCTTGGTTGGATTCACGAGCTCCGCGACAAAACGGTCGTAAGGTTTGTTCGTCTCGAGCGAGGTGTAGAGCCATTGGGAAATCTGTTTGCGCCCGCCGTCAATGTAGCCTGTGCCCTTGTAATCATTGCGCAGGAGATCATTCCAGAACGACAGCCAGTTCTGGGCGTAGTTTTCATCATCGGCAAGTAGTCGGTGAACGAGCTTCGCGCGTTTATCCCGATCCTTGTCGGAGATAAAGTGTTCCAGTTCGTCGGCTGGCGGCAGAAGTCCGACCACGTCGAGATAAACGCGGCGCGCAAACAGACGATCTCCAACTGGCTTACCGGGCTTGAATTTGTTTGCGGCAAAATAGGGCGCAAGCAAACGATCAATAGGATTCACAGCTTTGCTACCGCTCGCAGGAAGTTCGGGACGACGCGGCTTTAGGTTCAGCGGCTCGGGGCGGGAGAAGGTGATGTTCGCGTCCCACTTCGCGCCTTGATCAATCCACGCCCGCAGCAGGCCGACTTCCTCGCGCGTGAGCTTGGTGCCTTTCTTCGGCATCACATTGTCGGGATCAATGCCGGAGACGAGTTCGATGAAATAACTCTCCGCGCTTTTGCCTTCCACGATGGCCGCGCCGGTGTCGCCGCCTTTGAGAATTGTCTCCCGCGAATCAATGCGGAACTCGCCTTTGGAGCGACCATGCCCGTGACAGGTGAGGCAACGCGCTTCGAGGAGGGGTTTGATTTCGGTGGCAAAATTAATCGGATGAGTTGCGGGTGGAGGCAACAGCCGGAGTTGCTCGAAGGAAAGCGCCGCCTCCGCGCAGAGGGGCGCGACCAAAGCAAGGCCCAGCAAGTGAGCGAAAAACTTCATGCGGTAAAAGTTAGCCGTCGCTTTTGCAAAAGGCAGGGAAAATCTCTGATTAAAAAGACTTGGTTGTAGTTCAAACGGGTTTCTTTTGATGCTGACGCGCGAACCAAACATCGGTAAATTCCAAGCATGAAATCAAAAGTATTTTGCCTGCTGCTGGTCGGCACTGTCTTTTTCAATTCCCTCGGCACCGCCCCGGCCGCCCCGGTGGAAGCGGGGTTCAAGAAAATTTTCAACGGTAAAAATTTGAAGGGTTGGGAGGGAAATCCTCAACTATGGTCGGTGAAGCAGGGCGCAATCGTGGGGCAAACCACTCTGGAACATCCGGCCAAAGGCAATACGTTTCTGATCTGGACCAACGGCACCACGGCCGATTTTGAATTGCGCGCGTCTTATCGCATCACCCCCAACAACGACAAGGGCTTCGCCAACTCCGGCATTCAATATCGGAGCAAGGTGCTTGATCCGGCGAACTGGGTCGTCGGCGGTTATCAGGCCGACTTTGAGGCGGGGATCACCTACTCGGGAATTCTCTACGAGGAACGCATGACGCGTGGCATCATGGCTGGGCGGGGCGAAAAGGTGATTTGGGGCAGTGACTGCAAAAAACAGGTGGCCGGTGCGGTGGGCAAGTCCGAGGAAATTCAAGCTGGCATCAAGAAAGAGGATTGGAACGATTACGTCATCATTGCTCAAGGCAATCACCTGCAACATTTCATCAACGGCATGCCGACGGTGGATGTCACCGATGAATGCGAGGCCAAGGCGGCCAAGTCAGGCGTACTGGCTTTGCAACTGCACGCCGGCCAGCCGATGACGGTGGAGTTCAAAAACATTCGTATCAAACAATAGCCTCAACCATGAGACCCTGCTTATTTCTCTGTGCCTTGGTCGCGACCGTGATGACGGTTTCTGCCGCCGATAAAAAGATTGTCTTCATTGCCGGCAATCCCAGCCATGGTCCTGGGGAGCATGAACATCGCGCCGGCTGCCTGTTGCTCCAGTCCTGCCTCGACAAGGTGCCGGGTATTACCTCGGTGGTCTATTCAAACGGCTGGCCGAAAGACGTGGGCGTGTTTGACGGAGCGGCGGCGGTGGTGGTTTATAGCGACGGTGGTGGTAATCATCCGCTGCTGCAGGGCGATCATTTGAAAACCCTCGGGGCCTTGATGGATCAGGGCGTTGGCCTGGTCTGCCTGCACTATGCCGTCGAGCCGACGATTGAGAAAGGGCAGCAGGAATTTCTGGACTGGATCGGCGGCGCGTTCGAAATCAACTGGTCGGTGAATCCCCATTGGCCGGCCGCGTTTGAGAAATTGCCTGACCACCCCATCACGCGCGGCGTTTCGCCCTTCAAGATTGATGATGAGTGGTATTTCCACATGCGCTTCCGCGCGGGGATGAAAGGCGTGACGCCGATCCTTTCTGCCGTACCTGCGGCGAGCACGACCAACCGCAACAACGGACCGCACGAGGGCAACGCGGTCGTCCGTGAACTGGTGGCCAAAGGCGAGCTCCAACATGTTGCCTGGGCCAGCGAACGCGCTGGCGGCGGACGCGGTTTTGGTTTCACCGGCGGCCATTTCCACAAGAACTGGGGCGATGACAATGTGCGCAAGCTGGTGCTTAATGCAATTCTCTGGGTTGCCAAATCGGAAGTGCCGGCGGGCGGTGTGCAGTCGCAAATAACGGCTGAGGATCTGCAAAAAAATCTGGATCCCAAAGGTGCGAGAAAGCCGTGAGGCTTTTGGTCACGAAGTCAACGGCAGGGGAACTTCTGGCCTCCGTCAATGGCCAGTTGCGGGCTTGGTAATCCGGCTTTTGTATTCAGCGAGCTTCTTTTCAAAATCCGACCCGCCCTCCCGCAGGTGGGTGACCTGTTCGCGGCGCGCAATGCGCTCAAATTCCTCCACCGCTTTTGCATAATGTTCTCCGACGACGTCCGGACCTCGGACACACTGCGCATATAAAATCGGCAGCTCGGCCCGCTCCACCCGCCGGGTCAGAACCTCGTCGCCCTTGGCCAGATTTTTTGCGCGCGCAAAAATCTTCATTGCCTGATCGAGGAACTCCTTCGTCAAGAAAGGCGCATCCATTCGATAACGGATTCCGCCCTTGGGCGAATTCATTTGCTCGGCAAAGTCCACCCGGATTTGATTCAGTAACAACTCGTATTCCGCGAGCGCCGGCGCGGCGACGCCGTAATGCCCCCAAATAAAATCCTGTGTCAGCGCTTTTTCATCGCGTGACGGATCCCACAATAATTTGCTCGTGACCCAGCTCTTGAGTTCATCGCGTTCGGCGGGGCCTTGATAACCGCCTTGCAACATCACGCCCTCAGCATGATTCGTGATCCAGAACCGGATGTTCGCCGCCATCACGTCTAGGTTGGGCATGGGGGCGAGGTAGTGGCTGAAATTGACGTTGTAATCCCAGATGTAAATGCGGTCATGCACGGCGCTCCAGGCCGTGAGCAGTTTGGCGATGTCGCATTGTTCGGCGGGGGTGAAGGGGTGCTGCCAAGATCCCACATCATCGTTGCACAGGCGGATGGCCACGTTCTTTCGCGGGCGGATTGTCTTGGGCACTTGAATGGTTACGAGGTAGGCCAGCGTATCGATCGTCACGTCCGGATGCTCAGTTTCAATTGCTTCTGCCACGCGGTTCACCAGGATGAGCTGGTTGGCCATGTCCGAACCTTCTTCGGCGCGCAGCTTCGCGCACCGCTCGCAATGGCAGACCGTGGTGTTGTCATTTTTGGAAACGCTGACGAGCTCGGCGTGCGGGTTGGCCTTCAATACTTGCTTCACAAATTCAATCGCCAGTTGCGCCACGGCGGGATGCGTGGCGCAAAGCTGGGCGGTGCTGCGCGTGCCGTCCGGCAGTTGGGCAAAATAATCCGGATGCGTGGCGAAGTATTTGGCCGGTGGAACCATCTTTTCGGCGGTATGAACAAACATCCCGTCGTAATCCATGCGGCCGCCAAATTCTTCCGGCACCCTGGCACTGGGTGCGCAGGTGCGGTTGCGCAACGACCATTCCGGATCAAAGGCGCAGGAGTAAAAGGGATCGCGAAGTTTCAGGCTCGGCTGGTAACGGCGGTTGATCGGGTTAATGACGAGCGTGTTGGTTTTGGGAAGGCGGATGGAAGCGCTGGCATAAAAGCGGCAGCCAAGATCTTCTTCGAGCAGGGCGTAAACCGCGTTGATCACTCCGCGGGTTTTGCCGCCCGCGAGCAGGAGTTGGTCAACCCGGTTGGTGATGGCGTAACCTTCATTGCCAAGCGTGGGGTCGGTGCGAATGAGGATCATTTTTCCCCGGGCCTTTCCGAAACTGATTTCCAGCGTCGCGCCGGTGATCTCCTTGATCCATGTTTGCAAATCGACGGCGGCCTTCTTGTCTTGCGTCGTTGCTTGTTTGGGACACATGATGCCGACAAGGGGTTGGCCGTCTTTAACGACCATGAATTGTCCGGTTGATTCGCCAACGGGTTTGAGCGCGTTCTGCCATTCGGCCATTGAATTGCCAGTGAGCAATGCCAGCGTGACCGCGATACTGAAACTTGTGCGCCGTTGAATTTGCCCCAGGGAGCGCCGGTGGGGCGTTGAGATCCGGGCAGTTGCTTTTTCGGAGTGCATGATTTTTTAGAGCAATATTTTGAAGTGCCCGCGAACTATTTTGCCCCGCCTGGAGACACGGGTAAATGGCTCATTTGTGTCTGACGGGCGCGCATTCAACCTTGCGTCAAAGGGGGGCAGGCTTAGACTTTTGTCGTGACCCTTAGGACAAGTTGCCGGTGGTTCGGGCAGTGGTGTGCAGGAATGCTTTTCATGCTCGCATTGGCCGGTCAGGCTGCGAGTACCAACACGGAATGGTTCGCGCGCGCCTGGCAGTCCGACGAAGGTTTGCCGGATAATTCGGTGGTCGGCCTGGCGCAATCCGCCGATGGTTTTTTATGGGTGGCGACGCAGTCGGGGCTGGCGCGATTTGACGGCGTGCGGTTTCGGGAAGCTCCCGCGGTCAACGCGGCTGGCGCTCCCACCTCGCTGCTGCACTCGGTGTTTCTGGACCACTTGGATCGCCTGTGGGTCGCCAAAGGCCGCGGGGTGATCGTCTGTCTGGATCACGGGCGCATGACGGTGTTCACCCCGGAGGACGGTCTGCCCACGTTCGCCGTGCGGATGATGGTGGAAGACAAGCAAGGCGGATTGTGGGTGTCCTACCTTAACCAAGGTTCTAGTGAAGGGCTGGTCCGCATTTACCAAGGCAAGATCAAAACCATCTCCGTCCAGGACGGAATACCCACGGGCGGTACCTGTCAGCTGGCCGCTGACAAGGCCGGACAACTGTGGTTTGCCAAAGCCGGCCAGTTCGGGGTTTTGCACGATGGCAAATTTGTAAAATTGCTGAACCTGGGAGCGCAGCGGATTGCGGCGGCGGGATCCGGCGGAGTTTGGATTTATTCGCTGTCGCGACTGTTCAAGTACACGACGGAGGGGGGACTCGTGAAGGTGGGTGATCTGCCAGTGAACCGCTGGGCTGTGAACGCCACGTTGCTTTACGAAGATCGCGCCGGTGCCTTGTGGATTGGCACGCTTGAAAGTGGATTGTTTCGTTACGACGGCGTGAAGTTCGCCAACGTGAACACTTCCCATCACGAAATTCTAAGTTTGATTGAGGATCGGGAGGGGAACATTTGGGTGGGCACCCGTGGGGGCGGGTTGGACCGGCTGCAGCCGCGGGCATTGAACTTGGTGGGCGTCTCGTCAGGACTGGCATCGGAAGCCGTTCGTTCGATCTGCCAGGACACGGCCGGAGATCTTTGGGCTGTCACACAAAGTGGCGTGGTTGCCCGCAACCAGGGAGACGGTTGGCTGAACATGTCCACCAACGCGGGGTGGCCGATTCAATATGCCCAATGTGTCGCCGCCAATCCGGCGGGTGGCGTGTGGATCGGCACCCAGTACCTGGGCCTCTTTTCTTGGCAACACGGCAAAATCACCATTGTAGCCAACTCACCCACTCTCGGTGCGATCTCGATACGCACGTTGCTTTGTACGCCGTCGGGCGATTTGTGGATTGGAACGGAAACCACCAACGCGCTGCAGAGAATGCGGGCGGGGCGTCTGCGAAACTTTAATCTGCCGGCAGGCAGTGGGAACGTCACCGCGATGGCTTTGGATGCCTCCGGCAATTTCTGGGCGGGAACTTCCGCCGGCCTGCTGGTGCGCTGCAGTGAGGATACGCTCGTGAATGAGACTCCGAATACACTCATGCCCGAGGAGTCCATCCGCACGCTGTGTGCGACCGCCGACGGCAGTCTTTGGATCGGTTATGGCGGGCGCGGCGTGGGCCGGCTGAAGGGCGAGGGGTTCAGCCAGTTCGGGACCGAGCAAGGGCTTCATGATAATTATGTTTCCTGCATCATCGCCGACGATCAGGGGCGGCTTTGGTTCGGCGGCAACCTAGGGATTTTTTATGTGCCGGTGAAGGAATTCGAGGCGGTGGCCGAGGGGCGGATCCCCCGGGTGCGATCCGTGGTGTACGGAAAGGACGAGGGGTTGGCGGACCTTCAAGCCAGCCATGGCTTTTGGCCCGGCGCGGTTCGGAAAAAAGACGGCGACCTGTGTTTTCCCATGCTCACGGGAATGGCCACCATCAATGTCAGCGCTCTCCGGCAAAATTTGCGCCGCCCGCCCGTCGTGATCGCGCGGGTAAATGTTGATGGGCGCATGGTGGCGGCTTACCAACCTGGCGAGCAGACCGGCGGTGCGAATTCTTCGCGCGTCGTGGATCTCGGCCAGCCCAAGGCCAGTCTCCGGCTGCCGCCGGATCATCAGCGGGTGGACATCGAGTTCACGGCGTTGAGTTTCACCGCGCCCCGGAATGTGGCCTTTAGATACATGCTGGACGGGTTGGACAAAGGCTGGGTCGAGGCCGGCTCAAAACGGGAGGTTACCTACAGTCGCATCCAGGCGGGCCACTACACCTTTCGGGTCGCGGCCTGCAACGAAAGCGGCGAATGGAGTGTGCCGGAGGCAGTCTTCGAGATCGAGGCGTTGCCATTCTTCTGGCAGACGTGGACCTTTCGGATTCTGGCCTTCATCGTGGTCGCGGCCCTCCTCGCGGGTTCGGTGGCGCGGTGGCTGCGGGTGCGGCATCGCCGCCGGATTGAACAACTGGAACGTCAACGCGCCATGGAACGTGAGCGGGCCCGCATCGCCCAGGATTTGCACGATGATCTAGGGTCTGGTCTGACGGAGATCAGCTTTGGCAGCGAGTTTGCCCAGGATCCGACCATTGGGCCGGAGGCGCGGCAGCAACACACTCAGGAGATTGGCACCCGCGCGCGGGAACTGGTCGCGGCGCTGGATGAAATCGTTTGGGCCGTCAATCCCAAGAACGACACCGTGGCTTCGCTGGCGAGTTATTTGTGTCTGTTTGCCGAGCGTTTCTTGAAGCCCACCCGGCTGCGCCTGCGTCTCAATGTGACCCGGAATCTGCCGGAGCTTCCGCTCAACGCCGAAGAACGCCATAACCTGTTCCTGGCTTTCAAGGAGGCGATGAACAATGTCGTCCAGCACGCGAAAGCGGCGGATGTGACCATGGCTATTGATGTTCAAGGTGACGTGCTCACGGTGATTGTAGGCGATGATGGTTGTGGCTTTGATCCCGCCACGGCGCGGAGCGAAGCCGACGGCCTGGGCAACATGCGCCATCGCCTGGGTCAAATCGGCGGCCGCTGCGAATTGTCCAGCGTGGGGAAAGGCACCACGGTAACTTTCACGCTGCCGTTGCGGAAGGTTCCAGGCCCGGACCGGCAGTAATCCCTTTGAGGTATTGCAGTCGCCGGTGAGGCCGAGGAGCATACTCCCACAAAAGTATTTTACCCCCGGGACCTTTTGCCTATGATAACGGACGTGCCAGTAATTCGAGCGCCACGCGGTGCGGTTCATGAAGTGCCTTCGACCAAGGTTGCGCTGGTGGAGGACAGCCCCCAATTGCGCCGGCAACTCAAGCTCCTGCTCAGCCGTGCGCCGGGAATTCATTTCGTGTGCGCCTGCGGCAGCGCCGAGGAGGCATTCATGGAAATTCCCAAAGCGGCCCCCGACGTGGTGCTCATGGACATCAACCTGCCGGGCATCTCGGGCATCGGCTGCACCACCCGCCTCAAGCAACAGCTCCCGGCATTGCAGGTGATCATGCTCACCGTTTACGAGGACGGGGAAAGCATTTTCAACGCGCTCAAGGCGGGGGCCTGTGGTTATCTCCTGAAGCGTTCGTCGCCCGCCGAAATTCTCGACGCCATCGCTGCCGTGCGTCAGGGCGGCGTCCCCATGACCGGTGAAATAGCCCGCAAGGTGATCATGACCTTCCAGACTCCCGCCCACGGAACCGATGAAGGCGTCATGCTTTCCTCGCGGGAACAGGAAATTCTCGAGCTGCTGTCACAAGGCATGTTGAACAAGGAAATCGCGGACCGTCTCTCCATCAGTTATCACACTGTCAAAGTTCATTTGAAGCATGTGTATGACAAGCTGCACGTCCGGTCGCGCGCCGAGGCGATGTTGAAGTTCATGTCCGACAAGGGTGGCTCGTCAGCAAACCGGCTGTCGCCGACTTTGTCTGCACAGGCTCGTCAGCGGTGACCGGCTCCTTCGGTCAAGGGAGCGCGCAATTTCCAACTCCTCAACGTCGCTTATTCATCCCACAGGAAATGCCTGAAAACCATCGAAACCAGGGCTTTTTGACAACTCTGAATGCTAGGAATTCGTCGGGCTTAGGAAATGATGTTGGCGAGGTGAACCAAGGGTGAACCCCGGAGGTTATAGGAAAAACATTTTGGTCGTGGGCTTGAAGG
>JAYWBR010000281.1:0-4597 GCA_043781315.1 Verrucomicrobiota bacterium
GCCGTCACGCGGCAACTGCTGCTGCAACTGATGGCGCGCGCCGGTTTGAAACAGTCGCCGAAGGGCTGGGCCGACGCGGTGCGCGCGGCGCTGGAGCAGAGTGACGAGGCCATCGTCCGCGCGGCCACCGCCACGGCCCGCGCGCTCGGCCAGATCAAAACCAATCCGCCAACTTTCGCGGCGCAACTGCATCGCCTCGCGCTCGACCCAGCCCGGCCCGACGATTTGCGGCTGGACGCGCTGGCGGGATTGCCGCGCGGATTCAGCCCGGTTGAGCCGGGCTTGCTGGAGTTGCTCTGCGCGAACCTTGACTCGTCAAAATCCGTGGTGCAGCGCAGCGCGGCGGTGAGCGCGTTGACGAACCTGAAGTTGGACGACGATCAATTGCTCACGCTGGCCGGCGCGTTCAAGCCGGCCGGGCCGCTGGAAGTTTCCAAACTGCTCGCCGCATTCGAGCAGACGACCAGCGAAGCGGTCGGCCTGCGGCTCGTCGCCGCGCTCCAGGAATCGAAAGGATTGTCCGGCGTCAATCCGGGCGCGCTCAAAACGTTGATCGCCAGATATCCGCCGGCGGTGCAGGCCGGCGGCGGCGCATTGCTCGCCGTGCTCAACGTGGATGAAGCGAAGCAGCGGGCGCATTTGGAGGAGCTGCTCACGACCCTGCCCAAGGGCGACGTGCGCGGCGGCCAGGCCGTGTTCAACAGCCCGAAGGCGATGTGTGCGGCCTGTCACCAGATCGGCTACCTCGGCGGCAAGTTCGGGCCGGACTTGACGAAGATCGGCGCGATCAGAACCGAGCGCGACTTGCTGGAAGCCATCGTTTATCCGAGCGCCAGTTTTGTCCGCAGCTACGAACCGATCACGATAATTACCAAATCCGGCGAGGACTACAGCGGGGTGGTGCGCAAGGATGCGCCGGATGAAATCGTGCTCGCCACCGGGCCGAACGCCGAAGTGCGCGTGCCGCGTTCCGACATTGCGGAGATGCGCATCGGCCAAGTGTCGGTGATGCCCTCGGGCCTGGATAAACAACTCACGAAACAGGAACTGGCCGATCTCATCGCGTTTCTCAGGGCGGCGAAATAGCCCGATCATCCCGGCGCGTCTCCAATCGAAAGTAGAAATAGATGGTTGCGAGTGAAAGTGCCGTGAGCAGATGCCACACTGCGTGGCCTTGAATCCACGCGTCCGGCCCGCTGAACTTCTTTGCCACATCCAACTGCCAGCAGACGCGCGCGGCTACCAGCGTCGCTGCGGAAAAAATCAGCCAACCGTATGTTTTTCGCCGGCGGCTAATGAATTCTTCCAGCAACGATAAAATGGTCACGGTCAGGATGAGCGTTGACAACACCTTCACCGAACTCATTGACCACTTATGCTCAAAGAGTAGATATCCCGTGACCAGAACAAGTGTCGCAAGCACCCAAGTCACGGCAACGCCCGAGCCTCCACTCTTCACGCGTTTCAACCAGCCGCCAAGACTGATGGCAATGAGCGCCAGCAACGGCACGTACATCGAGGCGACATCCACCTGTTGTCCGATCCGCGTGAGCGACGCGTGATAAAAGCCGCTGCCGAATCCGAGACAGCAACACATCGCGCCAAACAGAAAATTCATCGGCGGTGTGTTCACAAGATAGCCAGACTTCCCTGGAAGCCCGCGTCGCAAATCGTGGATTCCCAGTCCGAATGCATAAAACCCGACCAAGACGTAAGCAAGATTTGACCATGAGTTGGCGCGTGTTCGCAGGAAGTCGTTGGGATAAATCCTTTCCATGTAACCGGGCTTTCGAAGTTCGCGGCCCTCAGTCCAACCACTCCAAAAATTCCGTCCATCATAATGCCGGGCAACCACCACCAGAAAAAAAATCAAAGCAACAAGTCCGCCCCAAGCACAAGCGTGAACCCATCCGGGCACACCCGGCCACCGTCCCGGTTTGGAATCATGCAGTGGCTCAATCGGATTCGTCATTAGCATATTATGCGACAGCCTACTTCGGAGTTGGGGCAGAAGATTCTGTCAGCAGAAAGGTCATCAAGTCGCGGAGCTCCTCTTTAGACAGTGCTGTATCAATACCCGTCGGCATGAGGGATATTTTCATCGGCTCGGTGCTGAGAATTGAATTCTTATTGACCTTCAAAATCGTTCCGCCCGGCTGTGCGATATGGAGTTCGTTTGCAGTTTCGCGGAAGCGCGTGCCGGAGATTTCTTCACCGTCCTTGAGTTTGACGATGTAGCCAACTGCATCCGGATTGATGCTGGCGCTTGGTTCGATGATGTCTTTTAGCACGCTGGCGTAATCGCGATGAATGAGGTTGCTTAAATCCGGCCCCACCATTGCACCTTCGCCGCGGATCTTGTGGCACGCTGCACAAGCGGCCTTGTGCTGGAATATCTCACGGCCAGACTGCCAGTTTCCGCCGGCAATTTCCGGGATCGTTTGCGTTTCAAGCGTCCTCTCATCTGGTTTTGCAAACGGCATGAGAAACCGGCGCGTCGCAGGGGCGCGTGGACGCGGATCGCGTGTCGTGAAAAATGAAACGTCGAGCTTCTTTGCCGGAGTGGCCAACTGGATCGCAAGAGGCAACCAGCGATTTTTTTCGGGCGACACGACAGTGAGCCGCGATTCATTTTCGCTGACTCTCTCGATTTTCAGTTCGCCGCAACCAATCGTGAGCGCTGCGTTGCTCTTGAAAACCAGCGTCACGGTTTCAGGTTCTGGAACGTAATCCAGTTTGGAAATCGGCTGCGTGGTGGGGATCAACATCTGCCAGAGATTGAGTTGAGTCCGCATTGTCAGAGTGCCGCGTTTCTTGATCTTCTTCCAAAACTCGTCGTGCGTGGTGCTGGCGCGGGTGAACTCGCGTGCGGCGATGAAGTCCGGATGGGGCAACCATCCCTTCCAGTATTCCGTTTTTTCCCCTGCCCAATTCACTTCTACACCGGTCAAATCATGGGACACATCAAACGAGTTGCTGCCGCTTTGGACGGCAATAGCGTAATGATCTGCCAGCGCGCGCGGCGCAGTTTCGAAAACAATGCTGCGCCCGTCGCCGCCGATCCGCGAACTTCGGACGGCGAGTTCGGACGGCGTTTCTTTTTGCTGAAGTTTCACAACTTCGTAACCGGGGCGGATTGTTTCAAAGCGATCAGCGGCATCCACGAAACGTCCCGCCGCGATTTTTGTTTGCGAAGCCATGTCGGCCCAGGACTTTGAATCTAGGTTGCGATCAAACGTGACAACGGTTTCGCGCTCGCTGATTGGCCAGGTCAACACGGGTTGCGGTGCGCGCCTGCCGGTGAAACTGATCTTGAAAATGCGGCCTTCGCCTTTGGGTCCATTGCCCCAATCCGGCGCGCCACTGTGGCAGCACACCACAAGGTCACCCTTAGGCGAAATCGCACAATCCACCACCAGCATGCCGAGGCGGGCAAACAATTCTGTGCGCGCGACATAACCCGCCGCTGTCTTTGCGAGCACGGTGCGCCAGAGTTTTCCACGCGATTCGCCGGTAACGATGGCATTGTCCGCCCAGAACTCGGGACCGAAACGTCCGCGCCCCGGTGCCGGTCCGTTGAAGCGGAAGCCGCAGGTGCTTTCGTGTTGCGGCGCGTAATCCCAGACACTCGGCTCGTCCACCACGTTCGTCAGCCACAGCGGATGGCTGGGAGGAAAACCGTAGTGCCGGCCCGGTTGCAGATGGAGCAGTTCATCGAACGGATTCCCGTTCGCCACCCACGTCGCGCCTTCCTGATCAGTGCCGAAGAGATCGCCCAGGCGATTCCATTGCAGCGACATGATATAGCGCAAACCGCTGGCGACCTGTTCGACCTTGCCATCCTTGCCGATTCGCAACAAACAGCCCCGGCGTCTGTCGGTGGTGTAATGCCGCAGCCCTGCCTTGTCCTGCCAATAAGCGCTCGTGGGTGCCGCGTTCCCCATGGTGACATAAAGCGAGCCATCCGGTCCGATTGTAAGCGCCATTGAACTGTCCACGCGGCGATGCATCAGATAAGCGGCTTGCACGAGTTCAGGATCATCGAATCCTTTGACTACCGTCTCTCGCCGGTCGGGCACGCCGTCGCCATTGGTGTCGCGAAAGCGCACGACCTCGTCCGTGAGAACGGCATAGGGCTCGCCGTCCTTCACGACCATCCCAAGCGGATAATTCTCGCCCGGCTCGGACCAGAACGTGTCCACTTTGTCCTCCAAGCCATCCCCATCCGTGTCGCGCAACAGATGGAAGCGGCCATCGTAACCTCCGGCGAACAACCGCCCGTCCGGTGCGTACTCGATGTTGTTGAGGTTGCTAAGTTTCACTGGGAGTTCGCGCACGGTGAAACCGGGCACGAGCATCGCCACGCCGAGGTTGGTCGGGGTGGCGGCAAAAGGCGGCTCGGGTTGCTTGTCGGGCACGGAAGGAATGAAGGGTTCAGCGGCAAACGACCCGACCACTGGAACTGCCAGGGTAAGAAAACAAGCCGCAATGATTTTAATCATGGTGTCGGAGCGCTTTCTGAAGTTCTTGGAAAAGTGCTTGGCATTCAAGATTGTTGTTTGTTCAGGCGAGAAAAAATCATGCCAGGATTCCGCTG
>JAYWBR010000282.1:0-34549 GCA_043781315.1 Verrucomicrobiota bacterium
GGTGTTGATTTTGCAGGCGCGCGGAAGTTGTCTTGGCTTGGTGTTTCTGCCAGCATTTTCCGCCATGAAACTCTGCCGATTCAAATTCAAAGAAAATACTAAATATCACGCCATCCGCATCGGCCTGGCGACCGAAGATGCGCAGGTGATGGATCTTTCCGCCGCCGGCATCGAACACCTCACGCCGCTGCTCGAGGCCGAAGACCCGCTGGCCATTGTCCGGCATCTTGCCAACGCCAATCTGCCGCGTGTCGCGCTGTCGGAAGTTCAGTTGCTCGCGCCCGTGGGCCGGCAGGAAGTCTGGGCGGCGGGCGTCACTTACTTGCGCAGTAAAGCCGCGCGCATGGAGGAATCCGATTTCAGCGCGAGTGCTTACGACAAGGTTTATGCCGGCGAACGGCCGGAAATTTTTTTCAAATCGCTTCCCGAAAAAGTCGTCGGCACCGGCGAGACCGTCGGCATCCGCCGCGACGCGAAATGGAATGTGCCCGAGCCGGAGCTGGCGTTGGTGCTGAATTCACGCGGCAAAATCGTCGGCCACACCATCGGCAACGACATGAGCTCGCGCGACATCGAGGGCGAAAATCTTTTGTATCTGCCGCAGGCGAAAACCTACCACCGCTCCTGCGCGCTCGGCCCGTGGATTGTTTTGGGAACACCCGAAGCGCAGGCGCGGGAATGGCAGATCAAAATTGCGATTGAACGCGCCGGAAAAAATGTTTTTGCCGGCGAAACCTCCGTTGACCAAATCAAACGCAGCTTTGATCAGCTCACGGAATTTCTTTTTCGCAGCCAGGTGTTTCCGCACGGGGCAATTTTATTGACCGGCACGGGCATCGTTCCGCCGGATGGATTCACGTTGAACGAACGCGATGTGGTGCGCATTGAAGTCAGCGGCATCGGCGTGTTGCAAAACACCGTCACCGTGGTTTGAAGGCGGCGCGTAAATCCTTGTCTGCCTTCACCGCGCCCGTCATCCTCCGCGCAATTCCCGCAACATGACCGGATTCAAAATCAAAGGGCTGCGCTGGTGGATCATCGGGCTGCTCCTGCTCGGTTCGATCGTCAATTATCTGACGCGCAGCACACTCGCCGTCGCCGCGCCGACGTTGATGAAGGACCTGGATATTTCGACTCAGCAATATTCGTGGATCCTCAACACGTTCCAATCAATGATCATGTTGCAGCCGCTCTGCGGTTATGTGATGGACGTGATTGGCCTGAAGCTGGCGTTCGCGATTTTTGCCACCGCGTGGTCGCTCATCTGCATGGCACACGGGCTGGCGCACAACTGGCAGATGCTCGCCGGGCTGCGCGGTTTGCTCGGACTCGCGGAAGGCTCGGCGAATCCTGCGGGCATGAAGGCCACGGCGGAATGGTTTCCGGCGAAGGAGCGAGGCTTCGCGGGCGGCCTTTTTAACATCGGCGCGTCGGTCGGCTCCATGCTCGCACCGCCGCTCGTCGGGTTCGCCATTTATTATTACAATTGGCAGACGGCTTTTGTTTTCACCGGCGCGGTCGGTCTGGTCTGGGTTGCGCTCTGGTTGTGGTTTTACAATTCACCCGACAAACATTCCAAACTTTCACCGGAGGAAAGCAGTTACATCACGTCCGGTCAGGAGAAACATTTGCAAGGCGACGGGAAACGGCCTTCAATTTTTTCCATTCTCCAGCGCCGAAACTTTTGGGGCATCGCCATTCCGCGTTTCCTGGCGGATCCGACCTGGAGCACGTTGACGTTTTGGCTGCCACTCTACTTGAGCCAGGTGCGGCATTTCAATTTGAAGGAGATCGCGTTGACCGCATGGCTGCCGTTTCTCGCCGCCGATCTGGGCTGCATGTTCGGTGGCGTGGTCGTGGCGTTTTTGCAGAAGCGCGGCGTTGGTCTCATCAATGCGCGGCGCGGCGCGTTCACCGTGGGCGCGTGCCTGATGACGGGCATGGCGTTTGTCGGATTTGTTCAAAGCCCTTACGCGGCGCTCACGCTGCTTTGCCTGGGTGGATTCGCGCACCAGACTTTGTCCGTCACGGTCATCACGATGTCCTCCGATCTGTTCAAGCGAAACGAAGTCGCCACCGTCGCTGGCATGGCCGGCACCTGCGGCAACGGCGGTGTCTTTGTCTTCAACGCCATCATCGGCGGCCTCGTCGTCACCATCGGTTACACGCCATTCTTCATCGGCCTTGCCGTGCTTGACCTCGTCGGTGCGGCGGTGCTGTGGACGGTTGTGCGCGAACCGAAAACAATTTCACCCTCCTGAATCCAGCCATGTCCAAAGAAGAAATCATTCGCAACCCCATTCTCCGTGGTTTCAATCCCGACCCGTCCATCGTCCGCGTCGGCGATGACTATTACATCGCCACCTCGACGTTCGAGTGGTTTCCGGGCGTGCAGATTCATCACTCGCGCGACCTCATTCATTGGTGGTTGCTCACGCGTCCGCTCAATCGTGCGAGCCAGCTCAACATGCTCGGCGATCCCGACTCGTGCGGTGTCTGGGCACCGTGCCTGACTTACGCTGACGGACTTTTCTGGCTGATCTACACCGACGTGAAACGCTACGGGCGCACGACCGTCGGCGGCACGAGCGGCGCGTCTCTGCGCGATTTCCACAATTACCTCGTGACGTGTCCGACGATTGACGGCGAGTGGTCTGACCCGGTTTATGTGAACAGCAGCGGCTTCGACCCGTCGCTGTTTCACGATGACGACGGTCGCAAATACTTTCTCAACATGCTCTGGGATCATCGTCCTGGAAAAAACCGCTTCGCCGGAATTGTTTTGCAGGAATACTCGGCGAAGGAGCAAAAACTTGTTGGCGAGCGCTTCAACATTTTTTCCGGCACGCCGCTCGGCTTCACCGAAGCGCCGCATCTCTACAAACGCAACGGCTGGTATTATCTGCTCACGGCAGAAGGCGGCACGGCTTGGGGTCATGCGGTGACGATGGCGCGCTCGCGGAATATCACCGGGCCTTACGAATTGCATCCTGACACTTACATCTTGAGCGCGCGGCATCGGCCGGATGTCGCGTTGCAACGCGCCGGGCACGCGGACTTGGTCGAAACGCAGAATGGCGAGACCTACATGGTTTATCTTTGCGGCCGGCCATTGCCCAATCGCGGCCGCTGCACGCTCGGACGCGAAACGGCGATCCAGAAAATGGTCTGGGGCAAGGACGATTGGCTGCGCACACTCGATGGACAGGGAATTCCGACGATTGAAACTCCCGCGCCACAGTTTCAAAGTCCCGGAGTGCGCCCGTCCTCGGGCGCAGCAAGCTGCGAACAGAAGGAGGCTTTGAAATCCGCGGGAAACTGCGAGCGAGCGGACATTGCAGCGCCCGAGACGGGCGCACTCCGATTGAATGCACATCGTCACTGCGACTTCAACGAGCCGCGACTGCCGGTTGATTTCCAATGGCTGCGCACGCCGCACCCGGAGGAAATTTTCAGCCTCACCGTGTGCCCCGGTCACTTGCGACTTTTTGGCCGCGAAACGATTGGCAGTTTATTCCGACAATCGCTCGTCGCGCGCCGGCAACAATCACATTGCTTCAGCGCCGCGACCGTCATGGAATTCGAGCCGGAACATTTCCAGCAAATGGCAGGCTTGGTCTATTACTACAACAGCGCGAAGTTCCATTACCTCTACCTTTCGCACGACGAGGCGACGGGCAAACATCTGCGCGTGATGACTTGCACGCCTGATTCGCCGCAGACCGACTCGTTCACGCCGCCCATCGCCATCCCCGCCGGCAAACGCGTGCATCTGCGCGTCGAGATTGATTTTGAGCGACTCCACTTCGCGTATCGCGTCGAAGGCGTGGACAACGACTGGCGCTGGCTGCCGCAACAATTCGACTCCAGCATCCTGTCCGACGAAGTCTGCGTTCCGGGCACGCCGAACTTTACCGGCGCAGTCGTCGGCATGGCCTGTCAGGATTTAAGCGGAACGGCGCGCCCGGCGGATTTTGATTTTTTTGAATACCGCGAGCGGAGTTACCACGCGAATCCGTTTGAAGAGGTTGACCTCATTTAGTTTCGGCGACCTTGTAACCCAGCAATGGGAGCATCACCTTCGCATAACGCGTTCCCAATTCACGATAGCCTTCCGGCGTGAAATGCAAATGGTCAGGTCGGCTCGTGCAACCCGCCGCCGAAACGACATGCGCGGTGGGAATCGTCTTGGGCAGGTCGTCTATGATCTTGTTCATGCTGGCGCAAGCGCCTTTTTGATCGGCGGGCACAAGTTCGCCGGCGATGAGCGGCACGTCTTTGGCCCGAAGATTCAAATCCTTCAGCAGGTTTTCGTAAACGCCTTTGACTTTGTTCGGCCATTCTTTGTCACCCGTGTTGGACTCGCCCTGATGCAGCAGAATGCCTTTGATGACGCCATCTTTCTGCGCCAGCTTGGCCGCGTCCACGAGATGCTGGTAGGGATTTCCGTCGTAGGTCTTGATGATGTTTTTCATCCAGGACGCGGCGGTGGAGGCGTAGGCCTGATAGTTTGTTTTTTCGAACAATTCAATTTTGCAGCCGGCGACTGAAACGTTGACGATGCCCACCTTGATGTTCGGCGGGAGATTGGAAGCGAGTGTCCGCGCAAAATAATCCGCCGGGCAGAGGCCGGAGTTTGGCCGGCACAACGGCGGAACAGCCGGATACCAATTGCCGTTGGTTCGGCCAAGGCTTGGAAAATCAACCGATGCGAACATTTGCAAACGATCATCCACCGGCCCTTTGTCCTGCGGTTCAATGCCGGGAAAACCCTCCATGTTGGACTGGCCGAAGCAGCGGAAGATGTAGAATTTTTTGTCCGGAGCTTTCATTTTTTCCGCGTTCTGGTTTTGCAGATGGGCGCAGCCGGACAACAGGAGCAATCCCGTCAGGAAGAGAAATCGTGATTTCATTTTGATGATTGTTTTAGATTTGAGACTTCTGCAAAGCCAGCGATCCTGACTGGAGCGCGGAGCATTGCTCCGGGCGAATTATTGGAGACACACGCGAAGCAATGCTTCGCGCTCCGTTTCCAAACGGGCTTTTGCTGAGTTTTCATTTATTTGAAGCGTGACCATGCGCATCGAAACAAGGCGTCGTGCGATTGGAGAATTATTCCGCCTTCGCTTGTTCCCCGGTGGCCACGCGAATCACTGCATCAAAGGCCGGCTTGGGCTGGTCATTGGCATCAAACAAAAGCGGACGGCCTTGCGCACGCCAGGAGACACCGTCGTTCACACCCCAGAATGTGATCACTTTCACCGATTTGTCGTGCTTCTTGAACGCGCGAAAAAGTCCGGCGTAGGCGTCGGCCAGTTTTTTGTCGGCGTCACTCACCAGACCGCCCTGGGTGGTGGCGGCGTTGGCGGCGACATCACCGCTGTTGCTGCGCTGTCCGCCCTGCGCGCTGTTGACGTCGAGTTCGGTGATATGAATCGGCAGACCGAGCGTCTCCAGTTCTGTGAGCACCTGATCCTCCTGTTCAAAACTCGGCGACGAGACGCTGACGTGCGTCTGCGAGCCAATCGCCATCACGGGAACACCCTGTGCCTGGAGTGACTTGATCAAGGTGACAAGCTTGGCGCGTTTCGCGGGATTCTCCAATGAGTAATCGTTGTAGCGGAGAATCGCGTCGGGGTCGGCTTCGTGCGCGTATTCAAAGGCCTTGGCGATAAAGTCCGGCCCGATGATCTGCGACCACGGCGAGGTGCGCAGGATGTTCGTGCCGCCGTCGGCAAGCGCTTCGTTCACGACGTCCCAGACTTTGATCTTGCCCTTGTAACGGCCGACCACGGTGGAGATGTGATCGTGCATCCGTTGCAGCAATTCTTCGCGGGAGGCGTGCGGTCCGTTCATGTTAAAACCTCCGAAGCTGCCGCCGAAACCACGGCCAGCTCGACGCCCGCCGAAGCCATTTGTCCCGGGCGCGTTGGTGGTGTCCAGAGCCGGTGTCGGTGTCGGGGCAGGGGAATTGGTTATCTCGGGCGGTAAATGAGTCCCTTGAAAAACCCAGCCCGGTGTCTGGCCGTGCCAGACGAGCGTGTGCCCCACGATATACATGTGGTTGGTCAGGCCGAAATTTACGTAGGCGTCGGCCGGGTCAAAATGGTAACCATCCGCACCCGCTCGCGGATGGATCAGTTGCCACTTCAAATCGTTCTCCGGGGAAATTTGGTTGAACTGTTCGGTGACGACGGCAATGTCTTTGTTCACCTGCTCCATGCTCCGGTTGACGTTGTCGGCCCGCACGGCGGCGCTCATCGCGATGGTTCGATTGATGGCGACACCCATGTAGAAATGAGCTTTGTAGGCGGCCTTGAGGGTCGGGGCCGGTTTGTCAGCGGCCTGGGCCGTTGATCCAGCGGCAACCAGCGTCGCCGTAAGCAGGCTGACGAGTGATCTGAAGTTTGAGTTGTGTGTGTTCATGTTGTGGAAGTTCGGCAGGGCATCAATTTTTAGGACAGCGTTGCGGTGAGGCATGAGGCACGGCTTAGTTGATTGAGAAAGCATGGAAAAATCGGTTGACCCCACAGGTTCAAAGCCAACGCATGAAAAAACGCCAGCCCGGGTTTCTGGAAAATAATACATTCAAAACAATCCGCAAAAGTTGCAAATATTTCACACCAGCTAATCTCAACATCTTGATTTCTCTGAAGTTTACCAAGCAGATGACCGAGGGCTATATGACAGTCATCATATTGGCTGGAACAAGGGTTTGGCCTCAGACTCATCGGATATACCCAAACCCGTAACGAATGGAAAAATTACATCGCATCTCAGCCGCCACTTCCCGCGCGATTCAGATCATTGGCTTGCCCTCGCCATTGTGACCGGCGTTGGATTTTTTGGCATGAAAAACCATCTTCTCAATCTGGCCACGCTCGTTCTCACCAGCCTGGTTCTCCACGTCCGGGCCGACAACGCGTCGAATCCCATCATCCAGGCCGACGTGCCGGACCTGGCCATGATCCGCGTGGGCGACACCTATTACATGAGCAGCACCACGATGCACATGAGTCCGGGGTTGCCAATCATGAAATCGAAGGACTTGGTGAACTGGCAGATCGTGACCTACGCCTACGATGTGCTCGATGACGTTGACGAATTAAACCTGGTCAACGCAAAAAACTCCTATGGCCGGGGTTCGTGGGCGAGCAGCCTGCGGCATCACGACGGCATTTTCTACGCGACGACTTTTTCTGGCACGACGGGCAAAACGTACGTCTCTACGACCAAGGACATCGAGAAAGGCCCGTGGAAAGTCTCTTCCTTCAAGCCGGCGTTGCACGACCACTCGCTGTTTTTCGATGACGACGGTCGCGTGTATATGGTGAACGGCGGCGGCAACATCCGCTTGACCGAGTTGACGGGAATCAAGCCCGGCGGATTCAACCAAGTCATCATCACGAACGCCAGCGCGGTGGCCGGGCCGAACGTCGGCCTCAATGCGGAAGGCTCGCAACTGTTCAAGCACGACGAAAAATATTTTCTCTTCAACATCACCTGGCCGCGCGGCGGGATGCGCACGGTGATCATTCATCGCGCGGATAAAATCACCGGGCCGTATGAAGGCCGCGTGGGCTTGATGGACCAGGGCGTGGCGCAGGGCGGTCTCATTGATACGCCGCAGGGCGATTGGTATGCGTATCTGTTTCAGGATCACGGTGCGGTCGGGCGCATTCCTTATCTCGTGCCGGTCAAATGGCAAGATGGCTGGCCGGTGCTCGGCGAAAACGGCAAGGTGCCCGACACGCTGAATCTTCCCGCCAGCACGGGCGTCATGCCGAACATCGTCGCCTCCGATGAATTTGACCGCCATCCCGGCGATGCCACGCTTCCGCTGGCCTGGCAGTGGAATCACAATCCCGACAACAAACTTTGGTCGCTCGCGCAGCGTCCCGGTTTTTTGCGGCTGACCACAGGGCGAGTGGACGCCGATTTTGTTTCCGCCAGAAACACGCTCACCCAACGAACCTTCGGCCCGGAATGTTCGGGCGCGACGGCGATTGACGTTTCCAATTTGAAGGACGGCGATTTCGCGGGGCTGGCTCTGTTGCAAAAAAATTACGGCCTCGTCGGTGTGAAGTTGGACGGCGGCACCAACTTCATCGTGATGGTGAGCGCCGGTTCCCGTCCGTCCGCCGAGGTGGAGCGCGTTCCATTGACGCAGACGAATGTCTTTTTGAAGGCCGAATGTGATTTCAAAAACCGCGCGGACAAGGCGAAGTTCTTTTACAGCTTAGATGGGAAGTCGTGGACCGCTATCGGCAGCCAATTGAAAATGTCCTACACGCTGCCGCACTTCATGGGCTACCGGTTCGGTCTGTTCAACTTTGCGACCAAGACACCGGGCGGTCACGCCGATTTCGATTTCTTCCACAGCAGCGACAAAATCCAAAATGAAAAATAAATCCACCGCCATCAGCCGCCGGCGTTTCATCACCACCACGGGCGCCGCCATCGCCTTGCCGATGATTGTGCCCAGTTCGATTTTTGGCGCAGACCGGCCGTCGAACAAAATCACCGTGGGCGTCATCGGCTGGGGGATGCAGGGGCCGCAAAACACCAAGAATTTTCTTATTGAGGAAACTTGCCGCGTGGTCGCCGCGTGCGATTTGGACAAGAACCATCTGAAGGACGCGGTGGACACCATCAACGAGCATTACGGGAACAAGGATTGCGCCGCGTTTCACGACTACCGCGAACTGCTCGCGCGCAAGGACATTGATGCCGTGATGATCGCCGTGCCGGATCACTGGCATGGGCTCGCCTACACTGAAGCCGCACGGCAAAAGAAGGATGTCTATGGCGAGAAGCCGCTGGCCAAAACCATCGCCGAACAGCAGGCCATCGTCCGCGCGGTTCAACAAAACAAAATCATTTTTCAGACCGGTTCGTGGCGGCGTTCGCAGCCGTCGTATCGCCGGGCGTGTGAAATCGTCCGCAACGGCCTCATCGGAAAAATTAAACGGGTCGAGGTAGGGCTGCTGGATGGTCACCTTGATTTCCTTTCGCGATTCGGCGACTCGGATGCGAGTTTTGAGGTCCAGCCGCCGCCGCCGGAGCTTGATTACGAAACGTGGATTGGTCCCTCCACAATGCAGTCATCCATCCAGGCCCGCATCCACCGGAACTGGCGCTGGAACTACAACACCGGCGGCGGGATGCTGATGGATTGGATCGGCCACTTCTGCGACATCGCGCATTGGGGGATGGACGCCGATCGCTCCGGCCCGTCAGAGATCGAAGGTCACGGCGACTTTCCGCCAACGGAAGACGGCGGCCATCCTGATATTGAACAGGAAAGCACCAAGTGGATCGGCACGGATGGCTGGGTCTTCGCCGGCGAGTCAGGCCTTGAATGTTCCAAGCCGGAATTTACCGGCCGCAAGAATCTTCCCGACGAATTGCGCAAAGTGAAGCTCTACGAATCGCCCGGTCACGTCCGCAATTTTCTCGACTGCGTGAAGTCCCGCCAGCCGACCGTCGCGCCGGTGGAGACCGCGCATCATTCCGCTACGCCCGGACACCTTGGCCTCATCTCGATGCTCACCGGACGAAAAATCCGCTGGGACGTGGCGAAGGAAGAAATCATCGGCGACGCTGACGCCAGCAAACTGCTCACGCGCGAATACCGCGCGCCGTGGAAATTAAACTCTGCCTAAACTCTGCCGGCTAGAGCATTTCCATAAAGTATGTAGTGTAACCGGCGTGTAAAAAGAACCCCCGGCAGTCGGCTGGGGTGATGGTGGCGAAGGCCGCGCCGGCGGCCTTGAACAGTTGGCGGGCGTTGCGCGGGGCACGGCTTTTCATCCCCTGCTTGACTTTGCTCCACATATTTTCAATCGGGTTGAAGTCCGGTGAATACGGCGGCGGATACTCCAGTCGCGCCCCGGCGGACTCAATGGCTTCCCGGACGCCCGCAACCTTGTGCGTGGCCAGATTGTCCAGGATGACCACATCGTCCCGTTGCAACCCCGGCACCAGTCCTTGTTTTACCCAGGCCAGAAACAGTTCGCCATCCATCGCTCTGTCAAACAGCCACGGGGCTTGCGGCCCGTGGAGCCGCACCGCCGCAATCATCGTGGTCGTCTGATAATGGCCGTAGGGCACGACCCCGACCAGCCGTTGGCCGACTGGGCTGCGCCCATAGCGTCGGGTCATTTGGGTGTGCGCACCGCTTTCATCCAAGAACACCAGGCGCTCGGCGGGCCCGCCCGCCAGCCGTTGCGGCCACTGCTTTCTTTGCTCCGCCACGTCGGGCCGCGACTGCTCGGCGGCGTGCAGCGTTTTTTTTACAGCTCCAGCCCAGCCGTTGGAGCCACAGATCCATGGTGGAGGTGGGGCGTTGGAACGGTGCGCCCAACTCGGCCAGCGTCGCGTCTGGCCGCCGGGCGAGCAGTTGTTGCAGGCGGGCCTGGCGGGCGGGGGTCAGGAGGGTTTTGCGACCACAGCGATCGGTTTGCGGCGCGAGCGTGCCACGCGCCTTGAACTGCTGGCGCACCCGCCGCACGGCGGCGACGCAGTAACCGAGACTGGCGGCAATGTCCGCCGTGCTTTTGCCCTGATCGTAAAGATGTAGAATGCGCTCTCGCACCGGCACCGGAATGGCTTTCATGCCCCAACCCTGCGATACCAGCCCCCGACTCACAAGCTACATAATTTATGGATATGATCTAAGCCTGTGAACCAGAATCTCAACCTGGTTCTGATTGGCTGGCCGTTGACGTGCAGCCCGTTCGTGCTGGAAGCCACCACGAATCTGGCCTATCCAATCAACTGGAGTCCCGCCGCAGTTCCGCTGCAGTTGATCAACAATCACAACAGCACGGTCATTCCGGCCAACGAGGCGATGAAGTATTTCCGGGTGAAATTGCCGTAGCGGGTGTTCCAGGGACGCGGGCGGTTGGGAGTTCGGCCCTGGGCGATTTCGTCAGCCCGGACTGAACTGTTTCAAAAAACCTGCCGGTTCAGCCGCATGACGCTATGCGCCGCAGGGCGTGATTCACCAGGACCGGAGAGGTCATCGCTCCCACCATCGGCACGGCGCGCGGGATCATTCAGTGGTCGTGGTGGCGATCGTTGAGCGTGCGGTTATTATTCACAAGGTTTAACAGGCTGGGACAGACCATCAATCAAATCAGAATCCCACATGCTTTTCGCCGGCTTGGATGTTCACGGACCGGTTCCCTGTAAACACAGGAAGACATCAAGGACACCGCCATGGGTGGTCTTTGGAATTCTTTTACGGCTCCCCGCGACACAGTTTGCAGTTTTTTTCTTGGTGACTTCGGTATTGGTTGAATTCACCGATAGTGTCCTCCGCTCGGAGGCAGATTGCGGGGTGTTTGGCAGCTTGTCGTCAAAAGAGATGATATGACAATGGCCGGGCCGCAGCTAAGACTTGGGCGCAAACAAATCAAAATTCAACATGAGCCAGCATCATTTCTCCCGCCGCAATTTCATCAAGACCACCTCACTTGCCCTTCCGCTGGTCGCGGCGGGTTGTGCCGTGTCGCACCGGCAGGCTGCGCGGGCGCAGGATTTCGTGACGGTGAGACAAGGACGATTCGAGCGCCGGGGACGCCCGTATTTTTACCTCGGGGCGAACATGTGGTTCGGTTGCTATCTCGGCGACCGGAAGCTGGCCGGTGGTCGGGCGCGACTGCGGCGTGAGTTGGATCGCCTGAAACTTGTTGGGGTGACCAACGTGCGGCTGCTCGGAGGTTCGGAAAGCTCGCCGCTCACGCGCTCAATTGCGCGCGGCATCACGCGCGGCCCGCACGACTGGGACGAAGAACTGCTGGTTGGTCTGGATTTTTGTCTCTCGGAAATGGCCCGGCGCGACATGACCGCCGTGATGTTCCTGTCGAACTTCTGGCAATGGTCCGGCGGTTTTGCGCAATACGTGAGTGCCGCCACGGGCAAGGCGATCCCCGATCCCGACCTGCCGACAACCGGTGCCGGTGACTGGCCGGGGTTCATTAAATTCTCCGCAAGCCTGTACCGCACGCCGGCGGCAAATGACCTCTATCTCGATTTCGTGGCCCGCCTGCTCCAGCGCCGCAACTCGATCAACGGACGACTCTATTGTGACGACCCGACCATCATGACCTGGGAACTGGCCAACGAGCCGCGTCCGGGCACGGACAGCGAGGAGACGATGAAGGACGTGCCGGCTTTCTGCGGGTGGGTGGACGCCACGGCGCGCTTTATCCGGGAACGTGCGCCGCGACAGCTCGTGTGCACGGGTTCGGAAGGTGTTGCCGGCTGCCTGAACAAACCCGAGGTGTTTGTTGCCGCGCATCAGACGGCGGCGATTGATTATGTGACCGTGCATATCTGGTTGAAGAACTGGGGCTGGCTGAAAGACCCGTGCCTCTCCGACGATTTCGAACGCGCCACGGCGCGGGCGCGCGACCATTTGGAAATGCACAACGCACTCGCGACGGACCAACTTCACAAGCCGCTGGTGCTGGAAGAATTTGGAATGCCGCGCGACCATGAGAATTACGATCCGTCCTCGCCCACCACTGCGCGCGATGAATATTACCGCCGCATGTTTCAACTGGTGGTGGCTTCCGGTCGGGCGGGCCGCGCGTTGCAGGCCGCAAACTTCTGGGCCTGGGCCGGTGAAGGCCGCGCCGGTGAAGGCCGCGCCGCCGCTACTACGACATTGATGGGTGATCCGTTCTTTGAACCGCAGGGACTGAACTCGGTGCTGGACACGGATCACACCACGCTGGACGTGATTCGAAAATTCAGCCGGATGTTATCAAGCGTTCCAGCCTGAGGGCCGGCTCATTTTTGTTCAACGCGCGCGCGCCGCGACTTCGCCGCGCACGGGCAGATGGGCGAAGCGCGCCACGGCCTCGGTGCGGGAGCGCACATGCAGCTTCTCGTAGATGCGGCGGATGTAGGTGTTGACGGTCGGCACGGCGACGTTCAGCGCGTCGGCGATTTCCTTGTAGAGATAACCCTGGGCGAGCAGCTGCAGCACTTCATTTTCGCGCGGGGACAGTTCCGCCACGGAGGATTGAGGCGGGGTGACTTGATGGAACGCCTTGACGACCTGGCGCGCGATGTTGGTCGTCATCGGCGAACCGCCGGCGTGGGCGTCGCGCAAGGCCGCCATCAATTCCGCGCGGGGCGTGCGCTTGAGCAGATAGCCCGTGGCCCCGGCCTGCAACGCCGCGAAGATGTGCTCGGAATCCTCGTACACCGTCAGCATCACAAACTGCGCGTCGGGGAGCAGCGGCTTCATCCGGCGGACACATTCCGCTCCGTTCATGCCGGGCAGATTGATGTCCATGAACACGACATCAGGTTTGGCGGCGGGCATCTTTTCAAGCGCGTCCTCGCCGGAACCGTGGTCGCTGACACAGCGGAAATCGCCCGCGCGGTTGACCCATTCCACCAGGATCTCGCGCGCCTTCCGGTCGTCTTCCACAATGGAAACTCTCGTCAACATCCGCTTAGACATAACATTTTTTGGCGCGGGCGGTGAATGCAAATTTTGATGACACGCCTCAGCCGGGCGGGCCGCCGCCAATGTTCGGCTGCGGGACAAAAAATTCGATGCGCGTGCCTTCGCCGGGCGCGCTGTGGATCTGGCTGTGTCCGCCGATTTGCGCCAGGCGCGAGCGGAGGTTGCGCAGGCCGTTGCCGGCCGGGAGATGTTTCGTGGCCGCGCCGGAATCCGCGCGCGGCTGATCGAAGCCCACGCCGTTGTCCGCCACGACGAGCGTGAAGCCGCCGGGCACGAACTGGAGGGTGATGCGGACTTCATTGGCGCGTGAATGTTTCGCGGCATTGTTCAACGCCTCCTTGAAGGCGAGGAACAGGTTGTGCCTCACTTCGGAACGCAGAGAGACTTCCGGCATCTGGAGCGGCATCGCGAGCCGGCAGCGGATTTGCGCGGTGCCGAGAAAATCCTGGGCGTAGCGCGAGATGTAGTTGGTGAGCGACTCCAGCGTGTCGTGGCGCGGGTTGACGGCCCAGACGATTTCGTCCATCGCGCGCGTCAGGTCGCGGGCCGTGTCGAAAATCAGATTGAGATTGGCCGCCGCGCGGGGCGGATCGTGCAGATCTCCGGCGGCGGCCTGGCTCAACATGCTGATGCGGGTGAGGCTGGCACCCAGATCGTCGTGGATGTCCTGGGCGATGCGCGCGCGTTCGCGTTCGAGTTCGCGTTCGCGCGCGATGCGTTCGAGTCTGCGACCGAGGCGGCGGCGGGATTCCAGGAAGAAAACCAGCGCGAGCGCCGCCGCGCCGAGGATCGCCATGAATATTTTGAACCACCAAGTCTGCCAGAGGTATGGCTGCACCACGATGGTGAGCGCGTCGCCGGTTGTGCTCCACAGCCCGTCATTGTTGCTCGCAGTCACATGGAAGGTGTATTCGCCCGGCGGCAGAAACGGATACGTGACGCGGCGTTGCAGGCCGGCCTCCGTCCAATTGGCATCGAGATTTTCCAGGGTGTATTTGAACTGCACGCGTTCCGGCGTGGTGAAGCAAAGCCCGGTGAACTGGACTTCCAACTGGTGGCGGCCGGGTGGCAAAACCACCCGGCGGCGCGGGGCCACCCAGTTCCGGGTGCCGGGTGAACCCAAGGCGGGTTCCGGGCTCACGGAAATACTTTTCCCGTCCACCAGCACATCCTCAATCCAGACCGGCGGCCGGACGGAATTCGGGTGCGCGGCGGCGGGCGCGATCACGGCGATGCCGCGCGCGGTTGAAAACCAAAGTTGTCCGTCGGGCGCGCGAAAACCGGACGGGGTAAATCCGCCCGTGCCCGTGAGCGTGCTCAGGCCCTCGGCTTTGCCGTATCGCAACGGCTCAATCTTGGCGAGTTCACCGTCGGCACAGGCATTCAACTGTTTTTTGCTCACGCGAAACAATCCTTTGGGCGAGTTGAACCAGAGGTTGCCCTGCTGATCGTCCTCGATGTGATAGAGGATGTTGCCCGGCAGTCCTTGCGCGAGGGTGATCGCACGAAACTTTCCATCCTTAAAGCGGCATAGTCCCATGTCGAGCGTGCCGATCCACAAGGTCCCGTTCGTTTCGCAGCACAAGGAGATGATGAAATTTCCCGCCAGCCCGTTGGTGGTGCGAAAGGTCTCGCATTGGCCGTCCTTGAACCGGCCCAGCCCGGAGCCTTGCGTGCCCAGCCAGAGTTCGCCATTCACACCTGCTTCAATCGCCCGCACATCGCCCGCCGCCGCGCCGCCGAGGTGGGAGAATCGTTCGACCACGTTGCTCCGCATTCGAAAGAGGCCCGTGCCCGTGCCGATCCACAAAGTTCCCGCCGGTGATTCTTTGAGAGCAACCACCGGATCGGACGCGGTAATCAAATTCGTTTGCATTACGAAATTCTCCTGCTCCAACCGAAAGAGACCGCCACCCCAGGTGCCGGCCCAGATTTGCTTTTGACTGTCCTCAAACACCGACCAGACAAAAGGATTCTCCAACGCGAAATGCGACCAGACCCCGTCTTTAAAACGATAAACCCCGGCGCCCTCCGTCGCCGCCCAGACGGTTCCATCGCGCGCGCGCGTGATGGAAAGCACCGGTCGTCCCTGCCAGTCGTCCGGCGGGTTTTGCATCCGCACTTTGCGTTCGCGCAGCAGCGCCAGCCCGCCGTGCGTGCCGACCCAGATGTTGCCTTCGCGATCTTCGGCGAGACTCGAAACCCAATCCTGCGGCAGTCCGTTGGTGCGGTTGAGATTGGACCAGCCGCCAGCGGGGTCTAAGGCCAGCAGGCCGTTTTGCAACGTGCCTACGAGGAGCCGCCCGGAAGCTGACTCGTGCATCCGCATCACGGTTAGTTCTGTCCACGGAAAAGTGACGGCCGAAGCAACCCAGTTCGTGCCACCCCACTTGCGGACCTTGCCCTCGCCCACGACCCAGAGGTTTCCATCCCTCGCGGCCGCGATGCCGTTATAATACGGGCGCGCTGCCGGATCGCCAAAATCCACCGCGGCGTAACCGCCGGAGGTGAAACGCGCCACCACGCCGTTGCGCACCACGTAAGTGCGACCTTGGGAATCGCGCGCTGCGGTGGGATTTACGAAGGCATTCTCCGCCATCAATCCGGAAGGTTTGACGAGGCGTCCGTCCCGCAGGCACCAAGCCTCGCCGAGTTGATTCAACGCCCAGAGGTCGCCGTGTTCATCTTCGGCAAAATCCTTGATCGGTGCCCGCCCCCATTCGTCGGCGTGTTGGGTGGTGGTGAATTCACCCTCCATGAAACGCGACACGTCCCCGGCGTCATGGCCGATCCACACCACGCCCCGCGAATCTTCATGCAAGCTGGTGATGCGGCTGTTCGCCAGCCCCTTGGTGTTCGACGAATCAAAAACTTGGAAGCGGATGCCGTCGAACTGCGCGATGCCGTTGTACGTGCCGGCCCAGATGTAGCCCCGCCGGGTTTGAATGACGGCGGTGGCCGTGTTCTGCGGCAGGCCATCGTCCGTGCGCCAGGATTCAATGGCATACTCGTCGGACTCGGCCGGGATGTTGACGTTGGTGAGAATCTGGGCGCAGGTTCCGAACCGTCCGCCGACGAGCACCGCTGTAAAAAAAACCCACCCCCGCCAGCTTTTTCTCCACCCCCGTTGAACGCGAACGACCGTGTGCGGGTCGGGCGCGGGCTGAAGTTGCGGGCGGACAATCATCGGGTTCGACTGTCAGTTAACCCGAAGGCATGACTGCGATCAAGCCGGCATCGGTTTTATTCGGGCCGCCGGGAGATTTTTTCCTTTCAGGCAAAGGCGGCAACTCAAAACGCGGTGTCGCCACTTTTGATGACATGCGGCTGGCGGCAGGAGTAGCTATGATTTTTCAAATAACGCAACCATCGCGCCGAAAATTTGCAACCATGAACACATTTGTCCGCAGGAGTATTCTCAAGACCGGCCAGCCTTTTCTTTCCGTCCGGCAAGGTTTCGCCCGCATTGGCCTGCTGCTGGCGCTGCTGGTTGTTGTGGCTGGCTGTAAAAAGGCCGCCGAGCCGGTGGCACAGACGGTGCCGGAATCCAATCAAGCGACCGTCGCCGCCCACAATCCGACGCCGGCAGCCACGGCACCGGCAGGCCAGCCGGCCGTGCCCAGCGGGCAGCCGGATCTCGAGGAGTTGAACCGCAGTCTGCTTCGATGGTTGATGGCCAATCGCCGGCCGCCAAAAGATTTTGAAGATTTCGCCGCCACTGCCGGCGTCCCGATTCCGCCGCCGCCCGCCGGAAAAAAATACGTTATCGCGAAGAACATGCACATCCAGCTTGTCAATCGTTGAACCCAGGCTATGAAGACGACCCAACTGCCAGCCACCCGTCAGCAACGGGGTTCCGTTCGCCAGAGCGCCTCCGGTTTCACTTTGATCGAATTGTTGGTCGTCATCGCCATCATCGCCATTCTGGCGGCGATGCTGTTGCCGGCTCTGGCCAGTGCCAAAGCCCGGGCGCAGCGCATCCAGTGCTTGAATGGAATTCGCCAGTGCGGACTGGGCTTTCCCATGTTTGCGACCGATCATGGCGACATGCTGCCGCCGGCGGGCTGGGCCGGAGGCTCGACCACGGCGGCGTCATTTCAAATTTCCTGGGACAGCTACATCAATAAGTACATCGGCGGCCATGCCTCGGATGCGGACTTGAGCGTCGGCGTTTTATTTGCCGGCTCGGCTCCAAAAACACTCGTGTGTCCGGCGGATCAATTTCCGAAAGTAAACTGGGTGGGCGGGATCAATCCCTGGTTTTCTTTGCGATCTTACTCCATGGTCGGCGTGGGTCCGAATCAAGGAGCGAATGCAGACTATCAACGCGATCCTAAAAACGGACTGCCGAATATCAACCTCCCGGGGAAATTGAGCGTCGGGATTTATTGGCAGGATTCCGCCCCAAGCGGTCCAAACTGGGATGCCAAAGGCTACAAGACATCGGTCGTGCGCGACCCTTCGGGAACGATCCTGCTGGCCGAACAAACCTGCGGGCAGCAGGTGGCCGGCAACATCTGGACCTGCATTTGTAACGGGCCGCAATGGTCCGGTTCGGAACTTTACCAGGTTGATCCTACCGCCACACCGCAGGACCCCAATATCGCGAACAGCGTGGATCAAGGGGCGCTGATCTACAAAGCCCACCGGAGCCGCTTTAATTACGTGTTCAACGACGGCCATGTGGAAACGCTGAAGATGGAGCAAACCATTGGCACCGGCACCCTCACCGCCCCGAAAGGCATGTGGACAGCGACCCTGGGCGATTGAAAGGCAAACCATGTGCAACCCCGACATTGTGCAGCTTGTCCCCAGTTTACATGACGTGCAACCCAACTGAATCATGGTAGCATCCAAGTGATCACTCAATTTATGAAACAAGCCATCACTACTCTTGGCTGTAAAAGACGCCCAGGCGTCATCGCCTTTACCTTCCCAGTCGCCAGCGCCTCTGCGGCGTCTAGTCCACCCCATTTCCTTTCCTATTAACAGTAGCAACACCCACCCAATAAACTCAGCCTATGAAAAAACATACAAACCCCAAGCGTTGGATATATTCAACCATCACGATCCTTGCGCTGGCGGCCTCCGCCAGCCTGTGCCAGGCACAAGCGTTGATTACCCTCAGCAATGACACCAGCCAGTCCCCTGCTTTCTATAACGGCGGACCGGGCGGAACCGCCTTTACCTGGATTTCGACCGGCGGCCCCAACGGCGGCGGCTGTATTCAAGGGGTAATAGATGGAACCACGGTCACCGAACTGGATCCGGCGTTTAATGTATCCTTCAACACTGTCCAGTATTATGTGGTCACGGTTCAATTGAAGGTTGATTCCGGTTCAGGCACAACTGGTGCCGGTGGATCCGGCGGTTATGGTAATCTCCAACTGTCATTCCGGAATTCAAGTTATAGCTGGAACGGCGTTGGCTATGCGACGATTTATCCGCCAGCGGCCAATAGTTGGGTAACTTACACCTATGCCGTTCCCAGTGTCTCCGGCGGTGTGGCCCATCTTCACTTGCAGTTACAGGGTGGCACTTATTCCGGCCCGGTGACTATTTATCTTGGCAACGTCACCGTGGTGCCGGTGCCCAATCCGGCGGTGCTGCGCAACTTTACCAACAGCAGCAGTGTGAACTGGCAAAATTATGGCATGGGCGCGATCTGGGACAGCACCAAGGATGCACCCTATTCCAATCCGGTGACCGCCTCATCGCCGGTCAACATCACCCCGGCGGGTTCCGTGCAGTTTGATGCCTCCTCCCCCAACGGCTACCCGAGCGGGCAACTCAACATGGGTTTTAATCCATCCTTGTTCCAGTCGGCTGCCTTTGATCTTTACTATGATGGTCCCACGCCCAACACCGCAACGGATTTTGGCGGCTTCCAGATTTTTATCGCCAACGGCAGCTCGCCTTACAATTGGGTTTGGATTGGCAGCGCCAATTTTAATGCCGGCATGATGGGGCATTGGACACATTTCAATCTTCCTTGCGCCTCCTCCGGCATCCTGAACGCCAATGGGTTTGCCATTCAAGCCATTCCCGGAAGCGGCGCCGGGACGACGCCCATCACGTTTCACCTAGATAACATTCAGGTCTGGAATCCCGTGACCCGGCCGATCATCAGCGGGCTGACGCCGGCCACTCCGGGTGGCGTGCGGATGTTCCTGGACGCAAATGGAAGCGCCAACAACTACGATCAAGAAGGCATCTCTTCACCCTCCACCAACAACTTGGCCATGGATTGTTTCTGGATTAACCAGACTCCGGCAAGCTATTCGTTTACGCTCACCAACTTCCCCAGCCCGGCCTCCGCTCCGGGATTTGACGCCCACCTCTATCTTTGCAATGGCGACTCGATCACCGCCTTTAACAACGGCTTTGGCTACAACCAAACCTATAGCGGCGCGCCGTATAACATGGTGGATTACCTTGGCCTTCATGTTCAAAACCGCGCCAGCGGCGGAGTGGTCGCCGTGTTGGACTGGAAGACGAACGCCCCGAACATGAATGCGTTCAGCAATATATTCTTCACGTTCCCGACCATGGCGAGCGCGAATGGAACCTGGTCGCTGAACTTTACCGACAACACTCACGGCAACGTGGTGGCGGCCGACGGATCGGTGAACAGTTTCACCTTGCCGGATTTTCTCAACAATCCGAATTATTCCGCGAACTTCACCCCGGCCACTTCGATGGTGCAGCTGGGTGTCTCTAAGAATGGGAACACGAACAACAACAACCAGACGGCCACGTTCACCGGTGTCCTGGTGACTAATAACGTGAGCGGAGTACTCCTCGCTGATACTTTCAGCGGCCCGGGGTTGAAAGCCAACTATAACTGGCAGGTCGCCCAATATTATCAGTTTGCCGCAGTGAGAGCCGTCTGGCAGCCGGCCGGCACCGCCTACTGGATCCAGTGGAATACGACCGCGAGCGGCTGGGGCGTGCAGTCCTCCAGCAACCTGTTGGGCAGTTGGGGCGACGCGGGTGTGACTTACACCTATGCCGACGCCACCGGCACCAACACCCTCGGCGCCATTCCCGCCGCCAGCCTGCCGGTCGGCAATGCCGGTTCGTTCCGGCTGGTCAAATAGCCCGGATATACTGGCAGTCTAATCAAGGGCACCGGCATTATTCGCGCCGGTGCCCTTTTAATTCTCTGATATTCAGTTGCCATCTCTATATGAAATTGTATCCTCGGTTGCGACTGCTAACTTGAAGCAGCCCCATTCATTTATGAAAAAAACATTCGCCCAAAACGGTGCCGCAAATTTTCCCCGGCGTTGCGATCACCGCCGTCAGCATGTCGCCGGGTTTACGCTGATCGAATTATTGGTGGTCATAGCCATCATTGCCATTCTCGCGGCGATGCTGCTGCCAGCGTTGGCCACAGCCAAGCAAAAGGCGCAAGCCATCGGCTGTATGAACAACTCGCATCAGCTTGAATTGGCCTGGACCATTTACTCAGGCGACTACAACGATGGTATTGATACGACCGCCGGCCTGAATGAGACCGCCACCAGCCCGACAGACACCCGGCTGAACAATGGCAACTGGGTTCAAGGCGACATGGGCACCGGCTCGCCTGGGGCATCGGCAACGGATGTTACGCTGTTAAAGGCGGGCACACTTTTTCCTTACACCAAAAGCCCACGGATTTACAAATGCCCTGCGGATGTGGCTGCCTACGGTTCGACTCCGACGACCCGGAGTATGTCCATGAATTGTTGGTTGAACCCGCTCCGTCCGCCGCAAGTCTCGGCCGACCAGAGTTGGAATGCGCTTGCCGGCGGAGTCGGACACGTCTTTCGCAAGCAAGCGAACATTTCCCTGCATCCCGGCGGGCCGGCGAATCTTTGGGTAACGGTGGATGAGAATCCAAAGACCATCAACGACGGCTGGTTTGTCTGTGATCTTGGAAGAACTGCTTGGGTGGATGTGCCCGCCAGTTACCATCATCGTTCCTGCGGATTCGGGTTTGCTGACGGCCACGCCGAAATCAAAAAATGGAAGGACGATAAAACCATCAAGGCGGCCGTGGTCGGCCTTGTCCCAGGCATCCCCGACGACTTGGATTGGATCAAAGCGCGTTCGACCTACAAATGAAAAAGGTGCTGATGACTCGTCGCTAGCGTGGGTTGGCGATGGTTTCACTTGCGGGCCGATAAACTCCGGCTCGTATTAACGCCTGGCGAGCGGATGTTTTCCACTAGAACAAATTTATGTCGTTGTCCAAATATATCCGTCGCGGCTGCCGTTTCAGCATCCTTATTATTCTGTCAGGAGCCAAGCTCACCCTTCACGCCCAAGCGCCGCTGCCGGTTTACACGGACAGTCTCGTGAGCGGTTTCCAGGATTGGGGATGGGCTGTGCATAACTACGCGAATACTTCCCCCGTCCATTCTGGTTCCAACTCCGTCAGCGTCACCATCTCAACGGTGAATTATGACGGCCTGCAAATATACCACTCCGACATGGACAGCACGCCCTATACGGGCATCACTCTTTGGATTAACGGCGGGACGAGCGGCGGACAAAAGCTGCAAGTGTACGGGCTGTTGCATGTCGCCAGCACGAACAATTCAGGACAAAACATTTACTACTCCCTCGGCACCCTGCAGACCAATGTGTGGCAGCAGTTCACCGTCCCGCTGTCGGCCATCGGCGTCGCGAACAAGAGCAACTTCACCGGCTTCGTGATTCAAAGCAGCATCGGCGCGGTGCAACCGACGTATTACGTGGACGACATCCAGCTCAACGCCGTGCCCGCACCATTGCTGGTCAATGTCAGCGTCAATGCCACGAACGCTATTCGCACCGTGGATCAGCGGCACTTCGGCGTGAACCTCGCCATGTGGGACACCTACTACGATGCGCCGAACGACACCACCACAACGGCGTTGCTCAAGGAAATGGGCAGCACCATCGTGCGGATGCCGGGCGGTTCGCTCTCGGATGAATACCATTGGGCTTCCAACACGACACTCACCAACACCTGGCAATGGGCGGCCTCGTTCACCGACATGATCCACGTCAACACCAACGCCGGCGTGCAGGGCTTCATCGTCGTCAACTACGGTACCGGCACTCCGGAGGAAGCCGCCGGCTGGGTGCGCCACGCCAACATCACCAACAATCTCGGCTACAAGTATTGGGAGATCGGCAACGAATGCTACGGCGCGTGGGAAACCGACACCAATTCGGCCCCGCACGATCCGTACACTTATGCCACGCGCGCCGCCACCTACCTGGCCCAGATGCGCGCCGCCGATCCAACCATCAAGATCGGGGTGGTGTCCGTTACCGGCGAGGGAAGTTATTCCAACCAGTTCAGCGTATTGCATCCGGCCTACAACCCGCGCACCGGCGTCACCAACTACGGCTGGACACCCATCCTCCTGGCGACTTTGAAAAACCTCGGCGTCACACCCGACTTTCTCATTCATCATGTCTATTCCGAATACACGGATGGAAACAATCCCGCCGGCTCCTCGGACAACGATCTGACGCTCCTGCAATCCACCGGCAACTGGGCTGCGGATTCCGCCGACCTGCGGCAGCAGATCACCGACTACTTCGGCACCGGCGGCACCAACATCGAACTCGTCGTCACCGAAAACAATGCCGACGCCGGCGCGCAGGGCCGCCAGTCCACCAGCCTCGTCAACGGGCTTTATTACGCGGACAGCCTCGGCCAGTTGTTGAAGACGGAGTTCAAGGGTTTTGTCTGGTGGGATCTGCGCAACGGCACCGATACGGGAGGTTTTTTCAATTCCTCGATCTACGGCTGGCGCACCTACGGCGACCTCGGCATGATCAACGGTCTCAACACGCGCCACCCGACCTTCTACGCCGCCAAGCTGATGCAATACTTCGCGCGGCCCGGCGAAAAAATCCTCAGTGCCACCAGCGATTACACCTGGCTCACCACCTACGCCGCCCGGCGCACCAACGGTTCCGTGGCCCTGCTCGTCGTCAACAAATCCATGCTCACGAATCTCAACGCGTCCATTTCGCTCGCCGGTTTCACCCCCGCTGCCGGTGCCCTGCTCCGTTCCTACGGCATTCCAAACGACGAGGCCACCCGCACCAACGGCCCCGCCGCCGCGCAGGATCTGACGACCAATACCATTGCGAACGCGGGCACCAACTTCACCTATAACTTTCCCAAGATGTCCATGACCGTCCTCACGCTCGTGCCGACCGCGCCGAAGATGGTCGTACTCACACCCGCGCCCGCCGGAAAGATTGTGTTCCAACTGCAAGGTCAGAAGGACGTGCCGTACGTCATTCAAAGCTCGACCAATCTGACCGGCGGCAACTGGGTTTCCGTTTCCACCAACACCCTCGCCAGCGCCACGCTCAACGTGACGAACGCCACGTTCGGCGGCGCTCCGCAAAAATTCTGGCGCGCGGTCTGGCAGCCGTGAACGGCAAGACGGGTTTATTCAACCGGATTTGCCAGGCGTCTTCTTCACCGCGCGCTTTTTTCTGGGCGCCGTTTTCTTCGGCGTATCGGTCGCCGCACGGGATTCAGATTTGGCCAGCAGCACTCCGGGGCGGATGACGTTTGTCCTGCCGGAGATTGCTGTCGGAGCGGCGCAGAAAAACAGCGGCTGAAATTCGCACCGAAGATTTTCAACCATCACCGTCTCCCTCAGCTTTACCACCGCGCCGAGCAGCGCATAATGATGCTCGGGCCCGTGCGGTGGCAGCGGTTGCGGATTCAAGTCGTCCGCCTGCGGCCATTCGACCTGGCCGGTCGCCACGCGCGCCGGAATCAGCCAGTAATCCCCCGTGCGATAATTGCCGCCGTTGGAAAATTGAATCTGCACGCCGTCCACCAGATCCATCCAGACGACCTGATCCGGTGTCGCGCCCGCCGGTGATTCCTGGATCGGCACGGCGTCGTCGTCAGCCAACGAGACCGCGTCCGTCGCAACATGATCCCAGCGACGCACCTTGGGGTTCACGGAAAAATTACCGATTGGTGGCAATATTGCGGACGGATCAACGGAAAGAATATCGCCCTCCACTTTGACGAGCTGCACGAGCGTTCCCGGCCTGCCCAGCGACTCGGCAGTGTCGTCGGACAACTCCACCCAGTTGCCTGCCGCAAAACCGCGCGTGCTTGCCACCTGAAGATCACCGCCTTCGCCGCCACGCCTTGAAACTGTTTTTCCAACTGCGCCTTCTTGGTCCACAGGTCATTGATCTGGGTTGTTGTCGTCTGTTCCGCCGCCGCCGACGAGCATGGTGCTGAACTGGCCGCTCGCCGCGGCAGGTTTCACTTTGCAGTCGCGCACGGATCTGCCTCGGGCAACTGGGTGAACGTCGCGTCGCCCGCCCCGCAAATCATCGGCGGCCTGTGGCAGGTGGCGATTCCCGTATCCAGCGCCACCAACTCGATTTTTTACCGGCTGATGAAATGATTCACTGTTCCGCAAGACTGGAAAGAGCTTGAAAAATCTTCCCATCCAGAAATCCATCCGCCATCGTTTGAACCAAAACCCATGAAACAAATCACGACACTCCTCACCTGTGCAGCCGCCGCAGTTTCCTGCTTTGCGGCCAATCCAACCTTCACCGTTGACGCCGGTAAATCCATCGGCACGGTCAGCCCGTTGTTCGCCGGACTGATGACCGAGGAGATCAACCACAGCTACGACGGCGGCCTTTATGCCGAGCTGGTGCAGAACCGCGCGTTCCTCGACAATGACCAGACGCCCGTTCACTGGTCGGCGGTGAGCGATGAGAATTCCGCCGCGATCATCACGCTCGATTCCGCCAATGGTCTCAACGACAAGCGGACCTCCAACCTGCGCGTGCAGGTGACCAAGGCGGACAAAAATCATCCCGCTGGTGTGGCGAATGATGGCTACTGGGGAATTCCCGTCCAGCCGAACACAGTGTATCGCGCCACGATTCTCGCCAGCGTGGAGAAAAACTTTTCAGGCTCCGTGACAGTCGCGATGGTGAGCGACGACGGCAAAACAGTTTTTGCTGCCGAAAAAATTTCCGGCCTCAGGGACGGCTGGAAAAAATATTCCGTCACGCTCAAGACTGGAAAGCTTGAACCCACGGCGAAGGCGCGGTTGGTGATTTCCCTCGACCGGCCTGGAACCTTCTGGCTCACGTTCGTTTCATTGTTCCCGCCGACGTGGAATGACCAGCCGAACGGTTTCCGCAAGGATCTCATGCAGATGATGGTGGACATGAAGCCGAAATTTCTCCGCTTCCCTGGTGGCAATTATCTCGAGGGCGACACGATTGAGACGCGCTTCGAGTGGAAGAATACCATTGGTCCGGTTGAGCAGCGTCATGGTCATCCGTGTCCGTGGGGCTACCGCTCGACGGACGGCCTCGGGCTTTACGAATTTTTGCTCTGGTGCGACGACATGAACGCCGAGCCGTTGCTCGCGGTGTATGCGGGCTATTCGCTCAAGGGCGTGCGCGTGAAAGCCGGCGCTGATCTCGAACCGTTCGTGCAGGACGCGCTCGATGAAATCGAATACGTCACCGGCGACACCTCGACGAAGTGGGGCGCGCAACGCGCGAAGGACGGCCATCCCGCGCCGTTCAAACTGCGCTACGTCGAGATCGGCAACGAGGACTGGTTCGACAAGGAGTTCACTTACGCCGCGCGCTACACGCAGTTCCACGACGCGATCAAGGCGAAGTATCCGCAGTTGAAATTGATTTCCACCATCGGCTACGACCAGCCGGAGAAGAACCGTGTCCACAGCCGCAAGCCGGACATGATGGATGAGCATTATTACCAGTCCACCGACGAGTTCGCGCGCAAGTCGGCCGGCTACGCGAAGGATTACGACCGCAGCGGCCCGGAAGTTTTTGTCGGCGAATGGGCCGCGCACGAATTCTCACCACCGCGTCCGTGGGAAGAAGGCTCTAAAAAATTCGCGCCCACGCCCTCGCTCAAAGCGGCCATCGGCGACGCGCTGTTCATGTCCGCGATGGAACGCAACTCCGACCTCATCAAGATGCAATGTTACGCGCCGCTGTTCGTGAACGTGAATCCCGGCGCGCGCCAGTGGCGTCCCGACCTCATTGGCTACGACGCGATTTCCGCCTATGGTTCGCCGAGCTATTACGCGATCAAGATGTTCAACGAAAATCTCGGCGACGAGATTTTGAGCGCGACACCGGCCGCGACGGCGGTTCAGGGCAGCGCCACGCGTGACCGCAAGTCGGGAGAAATTTTCGTGAAGCTCATCAACCCGCAGGCGACGGATGAAACTGTCACGCTCGAAATCAACGGCGCAAAATCACTCGCGGCCACGGCGGAAATGACGACGCTCACCGGCAGCCCTGAAGACACGAATTCCCTCAACCGCCCGCGCAACGTCATGCCGGTGAAGACGACCTTGCGCGGCGTGAAGCCGCAGCTCACGCTCACGCTGCCGGCGAACAGCTTCGTGATCTTGAAGCTGAAGACGCGTTCATAAAAAATCGTTAATGGGGCTATGAAAATTTCCCGGCGCGAATTTGTCGAGATCGGTCTGGCGAGTGCCGCCGGCCTTTGTGTCGGAAGTTACGCGACCAGCACTGCCGCCGCCGAAGCGCCAACCTCGTTGCCGGAAGAAGACGGTTACAAACTCTGGTTGCGCTATGCACCGCCGGGTGATGCGGTGAAAAAATACCGCAAGGTCGTGCAACAAATTCGCGTGGAGGGAACTTCGGCCACGGACGGAATCATTCGCGACGAGTTGCGTTCGGCTACGAGCGCCATGTTGGGCGGTAATGTCCCGCTGAATGAAAAAACTTTGGTGGACGGCACGGTTGTAGTCGGCACGCCGGGAAATTCAGCACTGGTTCGCGATTTGAATTGGGCTTCTGATTTGGGCGGTGTTGGTGATGAAGGTTTCATCATTCGCTCGGCGCGCATCGGAAATAAATCGGTGACGGTGATTGCCGCCAACACCGACCTCGGCGCGCTGTATGGAGCTTTTCATTTCCTGCGGCTGATGCAGACCGGCCAGCCGATTGACAAGCTCGACATCACTGAACGTCCCGCGCTGCAACTTCGGCTGATGAATCACTGGGACAATCCCAGCGGAACGATTGAGCGCGGTTACGCCGGACGCTCGCTGTGGCAATGGAACGAGCTGCCGGGAAAAATCAGTCCGCGCTACGCGGATTACGCGCGGGCCTGCGCCTCGCTCGGCATCAACGGCGCGGTCATCAACAACGTCAATGCCGACGCGCTCATTCTGGCGACGGACAATTTGCGGAAAGTCGCCGCGCTCGCCGAGGTGTGGCGGCCTTTTGGCGTGCGGATTTATGTGAGCGCCAACTTTGCCGCGCCGGTGCGCGTGGGTGGTTTGTCCACCGCTGATCCGTTGGACAAGAGCGTGGCTGATTGGTGGAAGGCGAAGGCGGATGAGATTTACGGACTCATTCCCGACTTCGGCGGGTTGCTCGTCAAGGCGAACTCCGAGGGCCAACCCGGACCAAAAACCTACGGTCGGACTCATGCCGACGGCGCAAATGTTTTGGCCGACGCGCTCGCGCCGCACAAGGGCACCGTCATGTGGCGCGCGTTTGTTTACGATGACGACATTGACCCGGATCGCGCCAAGCGTGCTTACATCGAATTCACCAAACTGGACGGGCAATTCCGTTCCAACGTGATCATTCAGGTAAAAAACGGCGCGATTGATTTTCAACCGCGCGAGCCGTTTCATCCGTTGTTCGGCGCGCTGAAGCAGACGCCGGTCATTGCCGAAATTCAGGCGACGCAGGAGTATCTCGGCCAGGCGAAACATCTCGTCTATCTCGGCACGCTGTGGCAAGAATTTTTGGACTCGGACACGCACGCGAAGGGCAGCGGCTCGACGGTGGCCAAAGTGCTGGCGGGAAAAGTTCAGCCGAGCCACCTCACGGGAATGGTTTCCGTGACGAATCCCGGACTAGACACGAACTGGTGCGGGCATCATTTCTCGCAGGCGAACTGGTATGCGTTTGGCCGGCTCGCGTGGAATCCGGAATGGTCCGCCGAAAAAATCGCCGAGGAATGGACACGCATGACCTTCACCAACGACGACAAAGCCGTGGCCGTCATCCGCGACCTGATGATGGGTTCGCGCGAAACGTTTGTGAACTACACGATGCCGCTCGGCTTGCATCACCTGATTGGTGGCGACCATTACGCGCCGCAGCCGTCGAATGATCGCGCGCCGCGCGCCGACTGGACGGCAACTTATTACCACAAGGCTGCGGAGGACGGTATCGGCTTTGACCGCACGAAGCGCGGCGACCACGCGGTGGAGCAATACTCTCCGCCAGTTTGCGAGATGTTCGATGACATCACCCAATGCCCGGAAAAATATCTGCTCTGGTTTCACCGCTGCGCGTGGGATTACAAAATGAAGTCGGGGAAAATCTTGTGGGACGAACTGTGTGCGAAGTATCAGGTCGGCGCAAAAGAGGCGGCGGCGTTGCAAACAACGTGGCAATCGCTCGCCGGAACAATTGACGCGCGCCGGCACAGGGAAGTGGCGGACCGCCTGGCCATCCAAGTCGCCGATGCCGCGAAATGGCGCGACCAGATTTTGGAATACTTCGGACGCTTCAGCAAAAGGCCGGTGCCGCGAGCGAGTTGAGCAGATTGCAACGACCATCACGCCATCAAATCATTAAACGAATTGGCGTTGCCGCCTCGAATTGTTCCCAGTTAAACTCACAACACATTCGGCATATACGATCTGGCCCGGGAACAATCTAAAATGTTTTTGATTGGTGATGTTATGATAACGATGAACAAACCTGAGTATGGCTGCTGAATCTGCCATTGATGATCTGCCAGCAACGAAGGTGGCCATCGTTGAAGACAACCCCACGTTGCGCCAGTATCTCTCGGAACTGATCACCAACACTCCGGGTTACCGGTGTGTTTGCACCTGCGAATCCGCCGAGGAGGCCTTGGAAAAAATCCCCGCCCATCGGCCGCATGTCGTGCTGATGGACATTCATTTGCCGGGGGCATCGGGCATTGCCTGCACCGCCCGGCTGCGGGAGAAGCTGCCCAAGATCCAAGTGATCATGTTGACGGTTTACAAGGACATCCAAATGATCTTCCAGGCGCTCAAGGTTGGCGCTTGTGGTTACGTGCTCAAACGCGCGGACGAAAAGGAAATTCTGGCTGCGATCGCGGAAGTCCGCGCGGGCGGCGCACCCATGACCAGCCAGGTGGCCCGCATGGTGGTCCGGTCATTCTTGGAAGAGCCTGCTGACGATTCAGAGACGGAGCAGCTTTCTCCCCGCGAAATGGAGATCCTGGCCCTGGTTGCGAAAGGCCGCGCCAATAAGGAAATCGGCAGCCAATTACATATCACCTCAGGGACGGTGCGCATCCACCTGTCGCATATCTACGAGAAGCTGCACGTTCGTTGCCGGACCGAAGCGGCGGCCAAATTCTTTTCATCCCAGCCTTCCGGTCGGGGCGCGTAGCACCTTGGGATCGGATGCTCACAGATGTCGTCGCTGGAGATTTTGCCGCCCCCAGCTTGAGTCGGCGAAACTCATGCTTTGGTTTGGAGGAGAGCTTGCGTAGCATCAAGATCATGGATCAACGGCTGGCGACAATCCGCCGGCTCCTCGAAAGCTTTTTATGAACACAGTGCGACTTGGCATTATTGGTCTGGGCAACATCGGCGGCTTCCATGCGGATTATCTGCTGAACGGCAAGGTCAGCCGCTGCGAACTGGCCGCCGTTTGCAGCACCGTGCCGGACAAACTGGAAAAATTCCGGGCGAAGGGAGTGAAAGTTTTTGGCGATGCCCCGCAGCTTTTCGCGGCGCGCGCGGTGGATGCGGTCCTCGTCGCCACGCCGCACTTTCAGCACACGACGCTGGGCATCGCGGCCTTGGCGGCGGGTTTACACGTCCTGGTTGAAAAACCCGTTTCCGCGCACAAGGCGGATGCGGAACGATTGATCGCCGCCCACGGGCAGAATCCGAAACTGGTTTTCGCCGGCATGTTTCAACAGCGCGTCGAACCGCGCTACGAAAAAATCCGCCGCTTGCTACAGGGCGGCGAGCTGGGCCGGGTGGTGCGTTGCAACTGGATCAACACCGACTGGTTTCGCACCGAGGCGTACTACACGAGCAGCGCGTGGCGCGCGACGTGGCGCGGCGAGGGCGGCGGCCTGCTGCTCAACCAGTGCCTGCACAATCTGGACATCCTGCAGTGGCTTTGCGGCATGCCGGAACGCGTGCGCGGCTTCTGCCAACTCGGGCGGTTTCATGCGATCGAAGTCGAGGACAGCGTCACGGCGTATCTGGAATGGGCCGACGGGGCGACGGGAACATTCGTCAGTTCGTCCGGCGAAGCACCGGGCGCGAACCGTTTGGAAATCGTCGGCACGCGCGGAACCCTGGTGCTGGAAAACAACAAACTCCTGTGCGCGCGCAACGCGGCGGACATGACGGAATTCAGCCGGACGGCGACGCAGGGTTTTGTGAAACCGGAAACGCGGGTCGAAGAAATCCCCTTTGAGAATGCCGCCGCGCCGCACGCGCTCATGATGCAGAATTTTGTGAACGCGATTCTGGACGGCGCGCCGCTGATCGCGCCGGGCGCGGAGGGCATTCATTCGGTGGAGCTGGCGAACGTGATGGTGTATTCCTCGTTGCTGGGCCAGACGGTGAAACTGCCGCTGGACGGCGCGGCCTGGGAAAAGAAACTGAGCCAGTTGATTGCGGAATCAAAGCTCGTGAAAAAAGTTGTCCCCGTGGCGACGGACGATTTCGCGGGTTCATTCAAGAAATGATTTTGAAACTAAGGGGCGTCGGCGAAGCCGCCGGCCAGCCGGTGGCAGGGCCGATTGTTCCTCGTGGGGAGCGGGAGTCAAAGCGCCCGGTTTAAGAACAGTGTCAAGATGCCCCCGGCAGAATGGCGCGGTATATTTTGAAGCTGCAATTATGTTGAGCTGCCGTTATAATTGCCAATATATGCCGCCGGTGCCGCACCTTCATTTGAGATCTTTGAGCCGTTGGTGAAAGTTCTTTTGCGCAACCAGTGTAACACCAACTGCCGCCATGAAACCTGCTCCCCAAGATTCGTTCTCCACTAGCCTGGCAAGGTTGCTTTTGGCGTTGCTGGGGTTGGTGCTGGTTGTGGTGGTTTTCAAAATGATGGCCCCCCCAGCGGCGCAACCGAAACTGTCCGAAGGGAGGGTTCATCAACTGGATGGCGAATTACGATTCCCACATGACCGACGTGGTGGATGCCGGCAATGCGCGCGGTGCTGATCTGGTGACCTGGATTTGTGTTTCCACGGCGGATGGTGCCGCGGCCGTGGCGCAGCAGCCGGGACGTTATTCGGCCTTCGACCCCGGCTCATTCTGGAGCGCACTGATCGCGCATGAACTGGCGGGGCACAATTACGGTTGCGATCACAGCGGTGGCAAGGGCGATCTCCCCAGCGCCTACTCCAAGAGCGTCATGATGCACAACTACTGCAACGGCGGCGGATCATCGCCTCCCTCCCTTTACTCGAATCCGAACATCTGGCTCGGTGGCGTGAGATTGCAAGGCGTGGGCAGCACCTGCCTCGGCGCAGCGGTGAACAACGGCGACAACGCTTATCTCAAAAGCACCGCGGCGCAGGGCGTCGCCGACAACTATGGTCGCGTCATCGGCGGGCCGAATCCCGGCAGCGTCGTTCGCCGCTGGTCATTCAATCAGACTGCGGGCAGCGCGCCGTCGGGAACGACCGTCACCGATTCCATCACCGGCACGGAACTCGCCACAGTGCAGGGCAACGGCGCGTCGTTCACCGGCCGTGGACTGCAAATTCCCGGCGGTGCGTCGGGCAGCGGCGCGGCTTACTGGCAATTGCCCGGCGGCGTCATCTCCGGCTACGCGAACGCCACGATTGAAATTTGGGCGAAGGAAATTTCCGTGCAGAACTGGGCGCGTGTGCTGGATTTCAACAACGGCACCGCGAACTACCTCACACTCACGGCCTCGAAAGGAACCAACCTCAACGCGCAGCGTTTTGAATCCGTGGTCGGCGGCGCGACGGTGACGCTCGACAGCGGCATCGCGACGGCGACCAGGTGGCCTACCTCGACGTCGCCTACGCGCTTTCCTCGTTGCAGGACGTGAACAACTGGCTCGGCCGTTCGGCTTACGCGGGTGATGCGTTGGCGAATTGCGAGTATCAGGAAGTCCGCATTAGCAGCGTGGCGATGTCGCGCGATGAAATTTTAGCGAACTACACGCTCGGCCCGAACAAGTCCGCCGCCACCGTGACGATGAACGCAGACGATGCCATCGGCACCACTTCCCTCAATGTTGCCGGGCATTGGAGCGACGGCCTTGCGCCGAGCGCGGTCAAAACTTACGAGACCGATCGCTTCCGTCTGCGCACGCCGGCGGATGGAACTTCGCGCACCTTCGCCGGACAATCGCTCACGGTGGACGGCGGCAGCATCACCTGGAAAGGCACATCCAGCAGCACGCTCACGGTCAACGATCTCACCGTGGCCGGCGACTGCGAACTGGTCAACGCCGGTTCCGGCACGCTCACGCTCACAGCAGCGAACACGATGAGCGGCGCGGTGACGGTGAGCGGCGGCACGTTGACTTGCGACAGCGGCGCGGATGTCGGCGTCTCCACCGTCACGCTCGTCGGCGGCGCGCTCGCAAATCTCGGCGCAAGCGCGGCTTGTGGTTCGTGGCGTTTTGACAACGCGGGCGACGTTTTGGCGGTGACGGACAATTCCACGGTGAGCGCGGTCAATGTGAAGTTTGCGAACGGCGGCGCGATTGACGTGGCGGCGGGATAAGTTCGGTTGTGTTCGGCGGAGCGGGCAACGCGGTGTTCACAGGGGCGAATGCTTACACCGGCACAACTACGATCAATGCGGGGCGCGTGATTCTAACCAACACCGCTTCGCTGGGCAGCACCAACATCATCGTCAGCAGCGGCGCGACGTTTGATGTCGCGGGTCTCGCTTCCATCTTTACGCTCGGTGCAAATCAAAGTCTCGCGGGCAGCGGCACGAACAACGGTTCAGTGACGACGGTTTCCGGCGCGAATGACAAACTCGTCGTGCTGGGCAATCTGAATTTGACCAACACGGTGTTTCACATCAAAGCGCCCAACGTGGGTTCAAATCTTGACCCGTTGAATGATTATCTGCTCGCGGTGGTTTCCGGCACGCTCGCCGGAAGTGTGACGGCGACGCCGGTGTGGGATGTGCAGGCGGGAAATTACGGCGCGTTCGCCGTGATCATCACTAACGGAAATCAAATCGTGCTGCACGCCGTCGGCACGCCGCCGTCGTTTGTCGGTGGCTCGGCGAATCCAAGTGTCGTGGGCCGCAATCAAACCATCGCGATCAGCGCGGCGGTGACGCAGGGGCTTTACTCCATCAGCAACGTCACGGCCAACGCGGGCAACCTCGGCAGCCCGGCATCGGTGACGCTCGTTGATGACGGCGCAGGAAACTACACAAATTCAATCGCTGCGACTTCGGCCACGACGTTTGGGGCGAAGAGCATCCCGGTCACGGTCACCGACAGCGGAAACATTTCCAGCGTGACGAACCTTTCTGTGACGGTCGTTGCGACCAATCGCGTTTGGAGCGGCGGCGCGCCCAGCGACAACAACTGGAGCAGCAATCCAAACTGGAACACCAGCGCCGCACCGGGATTCATCGGCGACAGCGTGGCCTTTGACGGCGGCGCACGGTTGTCGCCGCTGATGGAAACGAATTACAGCGTGAGCGGGCCGACGCCGGCCAATCTATCGGTGGCGCGGGGTTTCGCCGGGAGTTTCAATCTCATTCCCGGCGGACAAAACCCGCGCCTTCAGTGGCGGCACAACGGGGTCAATCTTCCCAACGCCACGAACGAAACCTACGCGATTCTTTCGGCGGTCATCGAGGACGCGGGCAATTACGATGTCGGCATCACGAACAGTTTCGGTTCTTCCATCACGAGCAGCGTGGCGACGGCGACGATTCTGCCCGCGCCCGGCACGGCCAACATCACCGTCAACGTGGCGAGCAATCTTGCCACCGT
>JAYWBR010000283.1:0-4557 GCA_043781315.1 Verrucomicrobiota bacterium
CTAAGGTGTCACTGCAATTGATACGAACGGGCGGGACGCCCGTGCCACTTGCAAGCGCGTCAATCGTCAATCGCAAATCGTAAATCATTTCGTTCCTTCCAGCGTCAGCAGGTTTTTAATGTGGCCGTCGGCGTAGAGATAATTGACCGCCTTCTTGGCACCACGCGCCTTGTGAAAATCTTCCTTGTCGAACGCCACGGGAATTTCGTGCGGATTGAACTTGATGCTGAAGACCTCCAGATGATCCGCATCCTCACCGTTGAGCAGGCTGTTCCAGGAATAGCTGGAGCCGGTGAGTTCGTAGAGCCTGTCTTTGTCTGAAGGGCAGCGCAGGACGTTGGTGTTGCCCAGCTGTGGTGCGAGCACCTTGTTGATGGTGGGGAATGTATTGGTCGCCGCCACGTTCGGGTCGGTCGGGGCGTCGCGCATCACCGGCAATTGGTTGCGGTTGTCCCCCACATAAAGCTGCAGCGCCAGGCCGGTTTGATGCAGGTTGCTCAGACAAGCCGCTCCCCGCGCTGTTTCCTTGGTTCGCGTGAACGTCGGCAACAACAATGCGGCCAGGGTGCCCATAAGCGCAATCACCACCAATAATTCAATCAAGGTGAAGGCCCGCCGGTTTGGGACGCGCGACTTCATGGCCGCGGTCCGCCGCGCAGCATCCTTCCGCTTTCCATCATCCGCTGCATTTCCTCCAGCACCGGCGCCATCTCCGCCTTGGTCTGCGCCGAGCTTTGGCTGTAAAAACTTTTCAGACCAATCGTGGTCACCTTTTGCCGGAGTTCCTCGCTCAAGACGACGCCGTTGGTGCCGGCCGGCGGCGCCTGGCCGGTGGCCGCCAGTTTTTCGCGCGACTCCTTCATTTGCCTCAGCGCCTGCTCCACGGTGCGCCGCCGCTTGTCCTCGGGCATCTCCTCGAACGCGGCCAGCGTTTGCTTGAAGCCGGTGGGCAGCGTGGCTTCGAGAAATTCGCCTTTCTCCGTCTCGGTCATTTTTTCAAACCAACCGTAGGCCGTCCGATCCATCTGCAGGCCGCGCCGCTCCTCGAGCGACAGTGCATTCAACATGCCCGCCAGTTTTCGCATTACCGCCGCGCGGTCGGCGGCGGACAACCGGCTGAAGTCCGCCGAGGCCACATACGCGCGGACCTTTTCGGGAGTGACCTGCGCGCGTTTGGCCGCACGATAACCTCCGGCCGCCACGATCCAGATTGCCGCCAGAATGGCCGTCGCCAAAAAAACGGGCCGCTGCCGTTGAGTCAACATGGCCGGAGTCTAGCGCAACGGGCGGCGTTCACCACGAAAAAGCCGGTGGAAATCGCGCTTGATTTGCCGCCGGCCAAACATACTTTCCACGGATGTTATTTTCGGACAACTCGCAGAAACCGGCCGCCACCCCGCTCGCGCACCCGGACCAGTTCGTTCGCCGCCACATCGGCCCGAACGCGGCGGAGACGCGGGAAATGCTCAAGCTGCTCGGCTGCGAATCGCTCGACACGTTGACGGACGCCGCCGTCCCGAAACAGATTCGCCTCGCGAAACCGTTGAATCTCCCTGCCGCGCAAAGCGAATTTGATGCGCTGCGTGATCTGAAATCCATCGCGTCGCAAAACCAAGTCTTTCGCTCCTTCATCGGCATGGGCTACCACGATTGCATCACGCCACCCGTGATTCAGCGCAGCGTGCTGGAGAATCCCGGTTGGTACACGCAATACACTCCCTATCAGGCCGAGATTTCCCAGGGCCGTCTTGAAGCGCTGTTGAATTTCCAGACGATGGTCAGCGAACTCACCGCACTCGACATCGCCAATGCTTCCATGCTCGACGAAGCCACGGCCGCCGCCGAGGCCATGACGATGTCCGCACGTTTGAAAGATGGGCGAAATGTTTTCTTCATCTCGGAAACCTGCCATCCGCAGACCATCGAAGTCGTCCGCAGCCGCGCGCACGCACTCAAAATTGAAGTGGTCGTCGGCAATCACGAGACATTCGAGTTCAACGATCAGGTCTTCGGTGCGCTCGTTCAATATCCCGACACGTTCGGCGCGATTCATAACTTCGAGCCGTTCACGGAGAAAGCGCACGCTGCTGGAGCGATGGTCACGGTCGCGACGGATTTGCTGGCACTCACGCTCATCAAGCCGCCGGGTGAATTCGGGGCGGACATCGCGGTTGGCAGCGCGCAACGTTTCGGCGTGCCACTGGGTTACGGTGGCCCGCACGCGGCGTTCTTCGCCACGAAGGATGAATTCAAACGCCAGATGCCCGGACGCATCGTCGGCGTGTCCAAAGACACTCGCGGTAAGCCTGCCTTGCGCCTCGCGCTCGGCACGCGTGAGCAACACATCCGCCGCGAGAAAGCCACGAGCAACATCTGCACGGCGCAGGCGTTGCTCGCCAACATGGCTTCGCTTTATGCCTGCTATCATGGGGCGGAAGGATTGAAGAAAATTGCGCAGCGCGTTCACACGTTGACGAACATTCTGGCCGCAGGACTAGACAAACTCGGCTACAACGTTGCACAACCGAGGCGACGTCAGCCTAACGAAAGCCCACAAGCGGCTAGCCTGCAATACTTCGACACAATCAACATTCCTGCTGGCGAGAAGCGCACTGCTGAACTGTTGAAATTGGCCGAAACAAACCAGATCAATTTTCGCGTGATAGGCGGCGGAGCAGTTATTGGAATTTCGCTTGATGAAACTACCAGCGAGAAAGACGTTGCGCTCATCTGGCAGATTTTCAACGAAGGCAAGCCCGTCAGTTTTTCGATCTCGGAACTCTCAGCCAATTGGCAATCGCCAATCGCCAATCGCCAATCGAAATTTCTCCAGCACCCCGTCTTCAACCGCTACCACTCCGAGACCGAGATGCTCCGCTACATCAAGCGGCTCGAATCGCGCGACCTCTCGCTCACGGCTTCGATGATTCCGCTCGGCTCATGCACGATGAAGTTGAATGCGGCGGCGGAAATGTTTCCTGTGTCGTGGCCGGAGTTCGCGAAGATTCATCCGTTCGCGCCCATCAAACAGACGCGCGGTTATCAGAAGCTTTTCGAGCAGCTCGAAACCTGGCTCGCGGAAATCACCGGGTTCGCGGGCATTTCGCTCCAGCCCAACGCCGGTTCGCAGGGCGAATACGCCGGGTTGCTCGTCATCCGCGCGTATCACGAATCGCGCGGCGACGCGCATCGCAACGTCTGTTTGATTCCCACCTCCGCGCACGGCACGAACCCCGCCAGCGCCGTCATGGCTGGCATGAAAGTCGTCGCCGTCGCGTGCGACACCAACGGCAACATTGACGTCGCCGACCTGCGCGCGAAAGCCGAGGCGCACAAAACCGACCTCTCGTGCCTGATGATCACCTATCCGTCCACGCACGGCGTGTTCGAGGACAGCATCAAGGAGATCTGCGAAATCATCCACGCCAACGGCGGCCAGGTTTACATGGACGGCGCGAACATGAACGCGCAAGTCGGCCTCACCAGCCCCGGCTTCATCGGCGCGGACGTCTGCCATTTGAATCTGCACAAGACGTTTTGCATTCCGCACGGCGGCGGCGGACCAGGTGTCGGGCCGATTGGCGTGGCGGAACATCTCGTGGAATTTCTGCCCGGCCACAACGTCATCAATCTCGGCGGCGAAAATCCCATCGGGGCGGTTTCTGCCGCGCCGTGGGGCAGCGCGAGCATTCTCACCATCTCGTGGATGTATATCGCGATGATGGGCGCGGACGGACTGACCGAAGCGACCAAAGTTGCAATTCTGAATGCAAACTATGTAGCCAAGAGATTGGAAAAATATTTTCCAACCCTGTATCGCAGCAACAACCTTGTGGCGCACGAATGTATTTTGGATTTGCGGGCATTTAAGAGCGTCACGGCGGAAGACGTTGCGAAGCGGTTGATGGATTATGGCTTTCATGCGCCAACGCTTTCATGGCCGGTCGCGGGAACGTTGATGGTCGAACCCACTGAAAGTGAATCCAAATACGAACTGGATCGTTTCTGCGATGCGATGATTTCCATTCACGCAGAAATGTCCGCCATCGAAAACGGTTCAACCGATGCCAAAAATAATCTCCTGAAAAACGCGCCGCATACCGCCGACATGATTGCCTCGGACAACTGGAACAAACCCTACCCGCGCGAGCAGGCCGCGTTTCCCGCCAAGTGGCTGCACGAATTCAAATTCTGGCCGCACGTCGGGCGCGTGGACAATGTCTTTGGTGATCGCAATCCCGTTTGTTCGTGTGTCGGGATGGAGAATTATTCTTAACGCAATGAACGTAGGGCGAGCTTGTCGCGCACGCTCACTTGATGCAAACTCTGCGCCATGCCGAAGCAGACGATTAAAGACATCCTCGAATTCTTCCGAGAAGAAGCGCGGAACAACCGCGACCTCGGCGACAAGTTCGAGCGCCTCATTGCCGCCTTCCTCTCCAAAGACCCGTATTACGCCAACCATTTCAGCGATGTCTGGCTCTGGATGGAATGGCCGGGGCGCAACATCTAATCCCCCATGTTCGAACAAGCCTTCAAAAACATCGACGACGTCCT
>JAYWBR010000284.1:0-4550 GCA_043781315.1 Verrucomicrobiota bacterium
CCGCACTGGGCGTTGTATCCCTTGGTCGGACTCTCCACGGCGGCCACGGTGATCGCCTCGCAGGCGCTGATTTCCGGAGCGTTCTCGCTGACCTTGCAGGCGGTGCAACTCGGCTATCTGCCGCGCATCGCCGTCAAGCACACCTCGTCGCAGGAGCGCGGGCAGATTTACATGCCGCAGGTGAACTGGTTTTTGCTCCTCGCCTGCATCGGGCTGGTGCTGGGCTTCGGCTCTTCCACCAACCTCGCCTCGGCCTACGGCATCGCGGTCACGCTGACCATGATCACGACGACCGTGCTGTTTTATTTCGCCGCCCGCCGTTTGTGGAACTGGAGCGCGTGGCACGCTGGGATCGTCTGCGGCATTTTCCTGGTTTTGGAGACGGTTTTTTTCGCGGCGAATTTGTTGAAGGTGTTCCACGGCGGCTGGTTTCCGTTGGCCATCGGGATGGTCATCTTCACGTTGATGGCCACCTGGAAACGCGGACGCTTCCTGATCTGGGAAAAACTGCGCCCCGCCGCGATGCCGCTGGAAATGTTTCTCGAGGGCGACACCGTTCACAAAATCGCCCGCGTGCCGGGCACCGCCGTCTTCATGTCCGGCAATCCGGAAGGCACGCCCATCGCCCTGCTGCACAATCTCAAGCACAACAAAATCCTCCACCAGCGCAACCTCCTGCTCACCCTCGTCACCGAGGAGGTGCCGCAGGTGAACCCGGCCCAGCGCTATCAGGTCGAAAAACTCGGTTCCGGTTTTCAACGCATCATTGCGCACTATGGTTTCATGGAAGAGCCGAACGTGCCCGAGTTGCTGGCCGCCGCGCCGATTGACGGCGCGCCTTTCAACCTGCACAGCACCACTTTTTTCCTGAGCCGGGAAGCGGTGGCGCTCGCCAAATCCAAGCGTATGTCGCGCTGGCGGCAATGGCTGTTCGCCGTGATGTCCCGCAACGCGCAATCGGCCAACTCGTTTTACCGCATCCCCCCCAACCGCGTCATCGAACTCGGCATGCAGATTGAAATTTAGGCGCGGCTTCGCCTCGGGACTGGCGCTCGACGCGAGTAATCGCTCGCAATTCGACCGGAAAGGCACGGATGATTCCTCCGCCCGCGCCGTCTTGGCTCGTGAATGTATTGATGTGCAAACTGATTGTTGCCAAACTTGTTTCATGGCCCGGGCGTTGATTGGGATATATTTGGCCGCCGCAAGAAGCTTTGACCAAAGGCTGACGCGGCATCTGGCCGGTACCACCGCGCTGATTTTTTTGATGGTCGCTCTTTTCTCCCCTCTTTCTGACTGCCTGGCGGAGGCATCGGGCGGCGCAGAAACCTCGCAGCCCAAAAAGATTCTCATGCTGTTCAGTGAGGCGCGAGATTTGCCCGGGAACGCGATGATGGAACAGGCTGTCCGGGCGGAGATGTTGAAGGGGGGCACGAATCAGATCGAGTTCTTCGCCGAGAACCTCGATGCGGGACGCTTTTCGGACGCAGGCCAATATGTGGTGTTCAAGGATTTTTTGGAACGGAAGTACGCCGGAAAAAACCTGGATCTGGTGATGGTGTTCATGGCCCGGGATTTTGGATTGGTCGGCGAGCTGACGGCGACGGTGGTTTCCAATCTGCCGGTTGTCTTTGTGGCGATCAATGAGCTGGAGTTGCCGGCTGAGCTGACCCGCCGGCGGGTTGCGGGAATCGTCCAGCACTTCGATGTGGAGGGAACGATCAAGCTCATTTTCCATCTGCAACCAGCCACGCGCCGGCTGGTGGTGATCGGCGGAGTTTCCAAAACAGACCGGTTGACACTGGCCCGGATTGAGGCCGTGGATCATCTGCTGGACAACATTGCTTTTGAGTACTGGACCAACCGTCCGATTGCCGAAGTGCGCCGGGCCGTGGCCGCCTTGCCCGAGGACACCGTGGTGCTGTTGAGCACGGTGCAACGTGATGTTTCAGGCCAGCAATTTTACACCTCGCAGGTCGGGCAGATGCTGGCGGCTTCCGCCAGCGCACCGATCTATGTGTTGAGCGCCGGACTGATCGGCAGCGGCGCGCTGGGTGGCGTCGTCGTGGATTTTGACAGCCTGGGAACCGGCGCAGGCCGGCTGGCGCTGCGTGCGTTGGAGGAACATCCTGCAAGGTCGAACGCAATCGAGGTGCGCAAGACCGGCACCCCCATGTTTGACTGGCGGGCGCTCCAGCGCTGGGGCCTCAAACAAAACCGGCTGCCGGCCAATGCCACGATCCGTTACCGGCCGCGCTCGCTGTGGGAGGAACATCGAAGTCTCATTTTGTCCGCGCTGCTGATCTTGCTGGCGCAGGCGATCACCATTGCGGGATTGCTGGCGCAGCGGACGCACCGGCGCAAGGCGGAGGCGGAAATCCAAATCCAGCGGATGGAACTGGCCCATGTGACGAGGGTGTCCACGGTCGGGCAGCTCGCGGCGGCGCTGACCCACGAGTTGAACCAACCGCTCGGGGCGATTTTACGCAACGCGGAGGCGGCGGAAATGTTCCTGCAACATGACCGGCCGGATTTGGTGGAAATCCGGGCGATCCTCGCGGACATCCGCAAGGACGACCAGCGGGCCGGTGAAGTGATCGAACGGATGCGGACATTGTTGAAGCGGCGAAATCTGGAGTCCAAACCATTAGATCTGCGCGAGGTCGTCATGGACACCGTTGACACGTTGCAGCACGACGCCCTCGCCCGGCGGGTGAAATTGACGCCGGAAATCCCGGCGCAGCTTCCGGCGGTGCGGGGCGACCGCGTGCATTTGCAGCAGGTCTTGCTCAATCTCATCCTCAACGGCATGGACGCCATGAAGGCGTGCCCGAAGGACGAGCGCCGGCTGGTCGTGCGCGTGCGTGAAGCGAAACCCGGCGAAATCGAAGTGTCCGTCAGCGATGGCGGCACGGGCATCAAGCCCGAGGACGCCGCCCGCGTTTTTGAATCTTTCTTCACCACCAAACCCGAAGGCATGGGCATGGGGCTGGCGATTTCACGAACCATCATCGAGGCGCACGGCGGGAAAATCCGGGGTGAGAACAATCCCGGGCGGGGCGCAACCTTCACGTTCACTTTGCCGGCAAATGAAAAATGACAAAATATTTATGAGTCCGCCCACCGTCACTCAAAGTCCATCCGGCACGGTGTTCATCGTTGATGATGACGCTTCGTTTTTGAAGTCGGTGTCCCGTTTGCTGCGGGCGGCGGGCTACCCGGTGCAGACCTTTGGTTCGGCGAAGAGTTTTCTGGAACGGCCCGCCCAGGAAGTGCCGGGTTGTGTGGTGGCGGATTTGCAGATGCCCGGATTGAACGGCCTGGAATTGCAGGCGGCTTTGGAGAGAACAGCGAACCCGTTGCCGGTAATTTTCATGACCGGGCAGGGCGACATCCCGACGACGGTGCATGCCATGCGCAAGGGGGCCGAGGATTTCCTGACGAAGCTCGCGCCGAAAGAGGATTTGTTTGCGGCGGTGGAACGGGCGCTCCGGCGCAATTTCAAGGAGGGGCAGCAGCGCCGCCGCCGGCACGAATTGCACGGCGCGTTTGACGCATTGAGCGCGCGCGAACGGGAGGTGCTGGGCCATGTGGTGCGTGGCCGGATGAACAAGGAAATTGCCGCCGACCTGAACATCAACTTGCGCACCGTAAAACTCCACCGGACCAACCTGACGCGAAAGCTCAAGGTGCAATCGGTGGCTGAACTGACGCGGCTCGCCGAAGAAGCGGGCGTGTTCAGGGCAGCGCCGCTCCAGCCTTGAGCGCTCGAGTTTGACAAAGGGCAGCCCGTTAACGAGGCGGGCGGCGGCCAGTGTGTTGGCGAAATAGCTTTCTTCCCCGGTTGAAGCAGCTCATCTGCGGAGGTGTGACCTGCCCCAAAGGGCAGATGGTGAGGCGGCCCTGTTCACTTTAGGCTCCGGCTGAATATCCCGTAAAGCCGAAGTCCAAATGGACAGCCTCACAAAAACCGCGTTGCCATTGGTTGAAGACAAGTCCGCTTTATGCGGGCCAACCGGTGAGCTTGCGCCGATTCAACAAAGCCGGGCTTCGGTAAATAATTTTTCTGGCGTTTCGGGAGTTTTGTCCAGACCCGGGACAAGAGCGGCTTTGATCTTCGTGTTGGTTCTCCTTTGCTACCTTCCGCTGCTGCCGGGAAGTTTTTTAATGGATGACCAGCGGTTGGTCGAACTGGACAATCCGCTGGTGAACGGAGTTTTCAGTCCGCGCACCATCTGGTTCCAGACGGATTTTCCGCTTTCGACCTTCGCCCTGTGGCTCCAGTGGCTCGCGTGGGGGAAAAACCCGGCTGGCTATCATGCCGTGAATATTGTGCTGCAAATCCTAAGCGCAGTATTGATCTGGCGTTTGCTGGTGCGCTTGAAAATTCCGGGTGCGTGGCTGGCGGCGGCTCTTTTTGCAGTGCATCCGGTCGCCGTCAACTCGGTGGCGCGGATTGCCGAGATCAAGAACACGCTTTCGCTGCCGTTTTTCCTCCTGAGTTTTTTGTTGTACCTGCATTACGAGGCGAACGCCTTGTATCCGGCTGA
>JAYWBR010000285.1:0-4543 GCA_043781315.1 Verrucomicrobiota bacterium
CAGACGGTCGTGGTCACAACCTGTGCCTGATGTTTTCCAATCCCACTGACTCGTGATGCGGTCAAAATACAGGGGCGTGCCGCCACCGGAGAGATTATTGCAGTATATGTAAAGCACGGCAGACGTGGCGTTGGACGGCAGGCCTCTCAGGTCAAATTGCAGGGCCGCGCAACAGTTTTTTCTGTAAATTCATTTGGCGTCAAACTGAGGTTGGGTTTTGGTATTCCATGTTGAGGTAGATTTTTTCGGTTTCCCAATCGTCGCTGGTTTCGCAGAGGAGCGCGGAGATCAGGCGCAGGAGGGATTGTTCGTTGGGGAAGAGGCGGGCGACGCGGGTGCGGCGTTTGAGTTCCTGGTTGACGCGTTCCAGGGCGTTGGAGGTGCGCATCCGTTTCTGGTGTGCGGCTGGCAACGTGAAGACTGTGAACCCTTGCGGCAGGTTTTCTTCCAGCCATGCGGCGAGTTTGGGGGCGCTTTTGGCATAGTCAGCGATGATCTCCTTGAGCCGTTGTTCTGCGGCGGGGCGGTTGAGGCAATCGAAGACGCTGCGGATGGCGCGGGCGACTTCAGCGCGTTGATCCAGGCGCGGGACGTAAGCTTGGGCGTTTTGCTGGAGGTGGAACTGGCAGCGTTGCCAGGGGCCGGACCCAAAGACGGCTTTGCGCGCGGCGGCCATGCCGGGGTGATCATCGCTGACGATGAAGGTGACGCCGCAGAGACCGCGCTGGACGAGGCTTTGGAAGAAGGCGCGCCAATGCACTTCGGCTTCACTGAGGGCGACGCTCACGCCGAGGATGACCCGTTTGCCCGTTGGGGTGATGCCCATGGCGATGAGGACGGCGCAGTCGCGGAGTTGGCCGTCGTGGCGGACCTTTTCGTAGCGGGCGTCGAAGACCAGATAGGGGCAGGAACTCAAGGGCCGGTCGCGCCATTTTTGGAGTTCGGCATCGAGGAGTTTGGCGCAATCGCTGACCTGGGTGGAACTGACGGAGTGGCCACAGAGTTCCTCGACGATGGCGGAGCCTTTGCGAGTGGAGACGCCTTGGACGTACATTTCGGCCATGGCGAGTTTGAGGGCCTGTTCGGAGCGGATGCCTTTGTCGAGGGCACTGGGATAGAAGGCGGTTTCTCCCCGGACTTGAGGGACGCGGAAGGTGATGGGGCCGACACGGCTGGCGAGGGTTTTGGGTTTGAAGCCGTTGGCGTAACCCTGGCGGGCGTCGGTGCGCTCGTAAGGTTGGGCTTGGAGGACGTGATGACGTTCGACGCGCATGGCTTCGTTGACGAGGATGCGGAGGCCTTCGGCGAAGCCGGTGTGGTCTTGGTCAGTCAGGAGTTGCAGGACGTTGTTCAAGAGATCAGGATCGGTGTGGTGGGCCATGTGGTTTGTTTGTTGGATGTGTTGGAACACCCCAACAGGAAACCAATGTGGCCCGCCCTCGACCAGTTATTCGCGCGCGGAGCGTCCTTACCCCACCGGGGTTCGGCTACGCTCGGCTCGCTACGCTCGCCTTCGCTCCGCCTCACCCCGGAGGGGTAAGGACGAAGGGAAGAAAGACAATTTACAGAAACAGTTTTACACCGGCGCAGACATTTCTACATTTGCCGGACAAACAGCAAACCTAGCCTTTTCTTCACCAGCGGGTTTGCTTTATTTGATAGATGACATTCAATTTTCGACGACAACGGTTCCCGAGCCATCGTCTCTTGCCCTCTGCCTGATCGGTGGAATCATCGCGGCCCACCGGTTCATCCGGCGGCGCAATACATGAACTGCGGCGAGGTCACTGGGCCTCGCCTGCTTTTAACCACACCTATCCGCCGGGATTCTCAAAAATACATGTATCAGTGCGCCAGATTTGCTGCGACAGTCGGGTGTTGATTTCCAATTATGCACATCGCCTCCGCCATTTTTGATTGCAGCGCGCCGGACCTTGCTTCGTGTCCCGACGAATCGCTGCCCGAATTCGCTTTCATCGGTCGCTCCAACGTCGGCAAATCTTCCCTCCTGAACATGCTGGCGGGCAAGCAAGGGCTGGCGCGGGTTTCGACCACGCCCGGTTTCACCAAGCTGATCAACATCTTCAAGATGAACAAGACCTGGCGGCTTGTGGATTTGCCAGGCTACGGCTACGCGCATGTGGCGCGGAAGGACAAGGCGCTGTTCAACGAAGCGGTGGTGGATTATCTGCAGCAGCGGCCGAATCTCTGCCGGGTTTTTGCGCTGATAGATTCCTGCCTGCCGCCGCAACCGATTGATCTGGAATTCATCCATTGGCTCGCCGTCAACGCCATCCCGTTCGTGCTCGTTTACACCAAGACCGATCGTGTGAAGCCCGAACTGGCGGCGGAAAACATGGCGGCGTTCAATGCCGGCATCGCCGAGTGGTGCCAGCCGTTGCCGCCGACGTTTACCTCGTCCGGCACGACGGGGCAGGGACGGACGGAGTTGCTCGCGATGATCCAGGAAATTGTCACGGAGGTTCAGCGCGAAGCCAAAGTCAAAGCGGAAACGGCACCGCCACCGCCCGAACCCGAGGAGCTTCCTGAAAAACTTCCGCCGATTGGCCGGGGCATGCCGATCCGGGCGACGCACGCCAAAAAGCACAATCCCGCGCGGCCCTGGTGAGAATGCGGAAGCAGGAACAGCCGCCATATTTTGGCTGACGATTCAACGGGTGATCTGCCGGGACGCTGGTGGCAAGACGCGGATCAAAAGACCGTTGCCAGCCAGCCCGGTCATTTCATCCAAGGCAGCGAACGATGCTCGTTGCACTGCCTTGACTGCGCGCAGTTGCCAAAGCGCCTGGCTGTGATCCCATGCCGCTTGCCGCGCCGCTGTCACGCTCCACATCGCGAGGACATCTTCCAATGCGGCAAAGTGTCCGCCGTTTGCCAGTGGTGTGCCCGCGAGCAGTGCCGGACGCATCCGGGTTTCGACCTGTTCAAGAATCTGGTTGACCCGGTTGTAATCCCGAAACCGCGCACTGGTGAGGCCCGGCGCTTTTCCATCGGCGGTGAACATCGTCATCAACGCCGCCACCAGATCACGGTTGATGTGCGCGTTCATCCCGGCCAGGGCAAACTGGACCGGGGCGATGCCGCGCGTCGCGCGGTTTTGAAACAGCGGCTGCCACGCTGCGGGAGCCGGCCCGGTTCGCGGCGTTTGCGCCGCCGTCAGCGCGGCGAAATAAAGATTGGCGAAACAAATGTCGAGGCGGGCAATCCAGTCGGGATCTGCAAACCCATTGGACTTTGCGATCTGATCATTGACCGCGAGCGTCACGGAAAGATAAAGCGCGTTGAACGACTTGACTCCGTCGGAATCGGGCAGGGAGGCTTGGAGCGATTGCAGGTTGCGGATCACTTCGGCGGTGGATGCGGCGGGTGGTGTGGCCAAGGTTGGTTCTGCACGGGAACTGCGCGGGGGTTGTTTTTTTTGTCGGCTCATTTTTCAAAAAGCTATCCCGGCTGCCGGCAGCGTCAAGCCGCAACGTGAAGTGCGTTCAGCAGTGGTGGTTGCCCCGAGAAAACGTTCCGACATTGATTCGCCGCGCGCATTCCCCGCAACATTTGCATCTGAAACATTTCCTCATTCTATCACTGGCCGCGTTGAGTCTGGCCGCATCGCTGTTCCCGACCTACTTGGTTGGAACATTTATCCCGGCTGGTATTCCGACTGGGGGCCGCTCACTGATTTTGGCGCGAAGCTGGAAAAATATCACCACGATAGCCGTCACGGTGGCGTGTGCATCAGCGAATACGGCGCGGGTGGAAATGTGCTGCAACACGAAGAGCAGCCGAAACAACCCAAGAACGACGGCCCATGGCATCCGGAAGAATATGAGTCCATCTTTCACGAAACCGCGTGGCCGCAATTGAAGGCGCAGCCGTGGATCTGGGGCACATTTGTCTGGTGCTTTGCGGACTTCACGAGCTATTGGCGGCACGAAGGCGGCATGAAAGGCCGCAACGACAAGGGGTTGATCACCTACGACCGCCAGGTGAAGAAGGACGCGTTTTATTATTACAAGGCGAACTGGTCGGCCAAGCCGATGGTTTACCTCACGAGCCGCCGCTTCACCGAACGCACCAACGCCGTGACGACCGTGAAGGTATATTCCAACACCGCCAAGGTGGAGTTGTTGGTGAACGGCGTGTCGAAAGGGTTTTGCCCGAATGATGGCAACGCGGTGTTCGTCTGGAAGGACGTGAAACTTTCACCCGGAGAAAACCGCATCGAGGCCACGGCCCAACGCGATGGCGAGAATGTGAGCGATGCGTGCATGTGGACGTTGAAAGAGTGAACGAACGGCTGGCTACCGGGCAAACCCGCAGCGGGCGAGCATCGCCCTGATTTCGTCCTCGGTGGCGTTGACCTTCCCGGCGTTGTGCAACAAGTCTGCGGCCAGCGCCGGATACCACGGGTGGCGGGAATCATCGGTAAGCCCGGCCACATCCAGCGGCTTGATGGCCTCGCGGATGTTTTGGGATAATTTTTCCACGGCCTTCGCAGAAAGATTTCCGACCGCCGCTTCACAAA
>JAYWBR010000286.1:0-4543 GCA_043781315.1 Verrucomicrobiota bacterium
TTTGCAAGCCGGCGAGGTCAATTTTGTGCCGGCGATAAAGCTCGACGTATTTTTTGGGGAAATCCTCGCCGACGCCACCGATCAGATTAACCGGGGCAAAAAAACTCGCGGCCACGGCGGCGTGGCTGGCCGAACCGCCGAGCAGTCGGGGGTTTTCCGCGTTTGGAGTTTTGATGGAATCGAGTGCGGTGGTGCCGACAATTAAAACGCTCATTTAAATTGGTTTCGAGTTTTTGGTTTCTAGTTTCGAGTTAAGTCGCGCGGAAGGTAGCAAACAGCCGCTGAGAGGCAAGCGTGCTGAATGTTTAACCCAGTCGGTGGCGAAATTTCGCACAGGCCTTCGCCACATCGTCCGCGTTCAAGATCGCCGAGACAACACAGATGCGTTGCGCTCCGGCGGCCAGAACTTCGTCGAGATTTTGCAGGTTGATGCCGCCGATGGCAAACCACGGCGTCTTCACATTCGCCGCCGCCCAGCGGACGTATTCGAGCGTCACCGGTTTCGCCGTCGGCTTGGTGCCGGTGGCGTAAACCGGCCCGATGGCGATGTAATCCGCGCCCGCAGCTTGAGCGCGAATCGCCTGCTCAGGCGCGTGCGTTGAGAGTCCAATTTGGAATTTGGAGTTTGGAATTTGGAGTTCAGAGACGTGCTTGTGTCCCGCCTCAAAAAAATCCTCCTGCCCGAGATGGCAAAGTTCCGCGCCCAGATCGCGGGCGATTTCCAGATGATCGTTGATGACCAGACTGACGTTGGCCGCGCGCGTCACGGGCAAAATTTTCCCGGCCATGCGCCGGACTTCCTCAACCGGGGAGTGTTTCGCGCGGAGTTGGATCAAGTCCGCGCCGCCGTCGCAGAGTTGCTGTGCGACAAGTTCCGGCGCGCGGCCATGCAGGTAGGCGGTATCAACAAAGGTATAAAGTTTGCAGTCGGCAAGCGGTTTCATTTTGGGAAGTGTCGCAAAGAAAAAGGCGGGCCGCCAACGCAGCCCGCCTCGAAAGTTCGGGACGAATTATCTCGGCAACAACTCGCTGACCATGCCCTTCTCTTCTTTGAGTTCGGCTTCGGTCGCGGCGATCTTCGCCCGGCTGAATTCGTTCAGCGGCACGTTCTGGACGATCTCCCATTTCTTCCCGTCGCTGCGGATCGGGTAGCTGAAGATCAAACCCTTCTCGATGCCGTAATCGCCGGGCGTGCAGACGCCGACGCTGAACCAGTCGCCGGTCTTGGTTGGTGTGGTGAGGTTGCGGACGGTGTCCACCACGGCGTTGGCCGCGCTGGCCGCGCTGCTCAGGCCGCGCGCTTCGATGATGGCCGCGCCGCGCTTCTGAACGGTGGTGATGAAATCTTTTTCCAGCCATTCGCGATGGCCGATCACGTCGGTCACGGGGCGCGTGGCGATCTTCGCGTTGAAAAAGTCGGGATACATCGTGGAGCTGTGGTTGCCCCAGATGGCGAGGTTGCTGATGGCGGTGATGTCCACGGCGGCTTTCTTGGCGAGCTGCGTCTTGGCGCGGTTCTCGTCGAGCATCGTCATGGCGAAGAAACGGTCGCCGGGCACGCCCTTGGCGTTGTTCATGGCGATCAGCGAGTTCGTGTTACAAGGATTGCCGACGACGAGGACGCGGACATCGCTGGACGCATTCTTCGCGATGGCCTGGCCCTGGCTGGTGAAAATTTTTCCGTTGGCGGTGAGCAGGTCTTTGCGTTCCATGCCGGGGCCGCGCGGCCGTGCGCCGACCAGCAGACACCAGTTCACGTCTTTGAAACCTTCGTCGAGGCTGGAAGTTTGCACGATGCCTTTGAGCAGCGGAAACGCGCAGTCGTCCAATTCCATGCAGACGCCGTTGAGCGCTTTCAGAGCCTTCTCGTCGGGGATTTCGATAAGGTGCAGGATGACGGGCTGGTTGGGTCCGAACATCGCGCCCGAGGCGATGCGGAAGAGAAGTGAATAACCAATTTGGCCGGCAGCGCCGGTAATCGCGACTCGAATGGGTGCATTGTTCATAAATTAAAAAGCGGATCGAAGTATGCGAAGCAGGCGCGGCTCGTGCAAGAAATCAATAAAGCAAACCGGCACGTTGCTCCATTTTCTCACGACTCGTTTATTGACTCTGCGAGCACCTTTGATAGATTCGCGCTTCGTTTTTACGGTTTCAAAAACACAACTGACGCAGAACTGAATCGAATTTATGGCAAAATCCAAATCCAACAAATACGTCTATACCTGGGGCAATAAAAAAGCGGACGGCGACGGCTCGATGAAGCCGCTGCTGGGCGGCAAGGGCGCGAACCTCGCCGAGATGACCCGCATCGGTCTCCCCGTGCCTCCCGGCTTCACCATCACCACCGAAGTTTGCACTTATTTTTACGCCAACAAGCGCACTTACCCGTCCGTGTTGCAGGCGCAGATGGAAGCGGGCATGGCCAACATGGAAAAGATCATGGGCACGAAGTTTGGTTCCACGACCGGCATGCCGTTGCTCGTCGCGGTGCGTTCCGGCGCGCGTGATTCGATGCCGGGCATGATGGATACGATTTTGAATCTTGGCTTGAACGACCAAGCGGTCGTCGCGCTCGCCAAGGCTACGGGCAATGAGCGTTTTGCGTGGGATTGTTACCGCCGTTTCATCCAGATGTATGGCGACGTGGTGATGGGCGTGCAGAAGCGCGAAGGTGAAGATCACGATCCGTTCGAGCACACGATCCATACTTTCAAGCACGAGAAGTATCACGGCGACATCGTGGACAGCGATCTCACGGCTGCGGATCAGCAGGAACTTGTCGCGCGCTTCAAGGCGCTCGTGAAAGCGCGCACGAACAAGGCGTTCCCGACGAATCCGTGGGATCAGTTGCGCGGCGCAGCGGGCGCGGTGTTCGGTTCTTGGATGAATGATCGCGCGAGTGTTTATCGCCGCAAATACAATATCCCGACGGAATGGGGAACGGCTGTCAACGTGCAGGCGATGGTGTTCGGCAACACCGGTGAAGATTCCGGCTCTGGCGTGGCGTTCACCCGCAATCCGGCGAACGGCACGAATGAATTCTACGGCGAATTTCTCATCAACGCGCAAGGCGAAGATGTCGTTGCCGGCGTCCGCACGCCTGAACCCGTCTCAAAGCTCAAGGCGCAGATGCCGAAGAGCTACGCGGAATTGATGGCCGTGCGCAAGACCTTGGAAAGCCATTTCAAGGACGTGCAGGACATCGAATTCACCGTCCAGAGCGGCAAGTTGTTCATGCTCCAGACGCGTAACGGCAAGCGCACTGCGGCCGCCGGCTTGAAATTCGCCGCTGACATGGTGAAAGAAAAATTGATTGATTGGGAGACGGCGATCATGCGCAACCCCGCCGATCAGCTCGAACAATTGCTCGCTCCGATTTTTGATTTGAGCGAAGTCAAGAAAGCCAAAGTCATCGCCACTGGTTTGCCCGCTGGGCCGGGCGCGGCGACTGGCAAAATCTATTTCAACGCCGACCGTTCCGTGCAAGCCGCCGAGAAGGGTGAAAAAGTTCTCCTCGTTCGCGTCGAGACTTCACCGGAAGACTTGCGCGGCATGATCGCGGCGGAAGGCATTCTCACCGCTCGCGGTGGTGTCAGCTCGCACGCGGCGCTCGTCGCTCGTCAGATGGGCAAGGTCTGTGTCTGCGGCGCGGCGGGCGTCGTGATTGATTACGACAAAAAGACCACGACCATTGACGGCGTGACTTACAACGAAGGCGACTTCCTCTCGATTGATGGCACGTCTGGCCTTGTCTATGCGGGCCAGATCAAAACCGCACCGTCGGAAATTGTTTCTGGTTTGCTCAACGGCGACAAAGCCGCGCAGAAAACCGAGAAGTATAAAAATTACGTCCAGCTCATGGCGTGGTGCGCGAAGGCCACCAAGCTGCAAGTTCGCACCAACGCCGATACGCCGGAGCAGGCCGCGCAGGCGATTGCGTTCGGCGCGGTCGGCATCGGTCTCACCCGCACGGAACACATGTTCTTCGAGGGCGACCGCATTGACGCGATGCGCGAAATGATTCTCGCCGACTCGCTCGCAACCCGCGAAGAAGCGTTGGCGAAATTGCTGCCGTATCAACGCGAAGATTTCTTCGGCATCTTCAAGGCGCTGAAAGGTTATCCCGCGACGATTCGCTTCCTTGATCCGCCGCTGCACGAGTTCCTCCCGAACACGAAAGAAGCGCAGATGGATCTCGCACGCAAATTGAGTGTGCCGGTTGAAAAAATCATGGCGCGTGTCCACGAACTGCATGAGTTCAATCCGATGCTCGGTTTCCGTGGCTGCCGCCTCGGCATCAAGTATCCGGAAATCACGCGGATGCAAGCCCGCGCCGTCCTCGAAGCCGCCGCCGATGCGACGAAGAAAGGTTTCAAAGCCAAGCCCGAAATCATGATCCCGCTCGTCGGCTTCAAGAAGGAATTGGATTTGCAGGTCGCCATCGTTCACGAAGTCGCCGCGCTCGTGCAGAAAGAGAAGAAGGTTAAAATCTCCTACTCCGTCGGCACGATGATTGAAATCCCGCGCGGTGCATTGACCG
>JAYWBR010000287.1:0-4541 GCA_043781315.1 Verrucomicrobiota bacterium
CTTGGGCGTGACCCATCTGGTCGCGCCCAGCCCGCAAGCCAAAGGTAAAATCGAACGCCGTTTTGGCACCCTGCAAAAACGCCTGGTGGCCATCCTGGCCTATGAAAAAGTCAGCGGCTATCCCGCCGCACAGAGCGTGCTCGACCGCGAGGTTCAACGCCAGAACACCACCGTTTGCCGCACCACCGGCCTGAGCCCCAATGCGGCTTGGGAGAAAGCCTTGGCAGAAAAGCGCACCGGCACGCGTCCCTGTCCGCTGACCACCCTGCTGGACCTCCATCTGGCGCTCCATTTGAAACGACGCGTCAACGCCGATCACCAGATCGACTTTCTGGGCCAAAGCTGGCATATCGCTCCCACCAAACGAGCCTCCATCACCTTAATCCATCACCCCCGCAGACAGTTCTGGGCGGTCACTCAACCCCCAAGCCCACCCGCAACCACTGGCCCGAAATCCTCGGAAAATACTCTCTCTAAAATCTGTCCCCTTTTGAACTCGCGCAGAAATCCCCTTTTGAACTCCCGCCGACAGAAGCTTGTTTTTTCCTTGCATCTTTGCGGCTTGGCGTCTTTGCGTTAAAAACCTTATTTCCACATAAAATATCGCAAATCGGATTGAAAATAGAGTTTGTCCGGTAGCTGACATGATATGTCGGCTGACTTGCATCAGTTATCCGACTGAAAATTACTGGTGTCCGATGCGGGATAAGTCTGGTCGGTTGGACCCTATCGCCAATCCGCTGCGGGATAACATCCGGCGGATGAAGGACAGGATTCGTCGGCAGGCGAAGCAGCGTCGTCGGATGATTGGCAACACCGCTCGGCGGGTTAAGCACATTCAGCCGATGACGGGAAGCATTCATCGGCAAGTCGGTGGGAAGGTGCGGCAGCCGAATAGCGGCGTGCGGCAAGGAGACGGAAGAGGTCGGGCAACTATTTTGAGAACTGTTTTCAAATTGCGGATGGCGAATGATCCGGCATCCTGAATTCACAATTTGAAACTGACATGTCCCTGATTGATTTCATCCTGAACATCGCCGGCCTGCTGCTGTGGCTGAACTGGCGTTCGGTCTTCGCCGACCCGTTTGCCACGGCCACACCGTCCACGCTGTCGGGCACGTTGCGGCGGGCGCAGCCCCGGCAGGTGCAGCGCTGGCACTTTCCTGCCGCGCTCGCCGCGCTGCTGCTGGTGCGCGCGGTCATCTACCAGCAGATCGGCCCGGCGGTGAACTGGACGCCGAAGCTGGATTTTTATTTTGTGGTGCTGACCTTTCGCGGCACGGCTTTTTTGCCGACGCTGGTTTTCTCGCTGCTGAGTTTTCTCCGGGCCTTCATGGTGCTGTACTTCTGGCTGCTCACCCTCGCGGCCATCAACCGGCACGCCAGTGGTTCCGACCCGTTTCAGAAAATGATTTCCGTCCAGTTGGGCCGCGCCGCCCGCTGGCCGTGGCCGGTGCAGGTGATTCTCCCGATGCTCGCCGCCGTCGGATTGTGGTCGGCTTTTCATCCCGTGTTGGTTTACTTCGGGATCGTCAGCCGGACGCAATCCGGCCTGCATTTGCTGGTGCAAAGCCTGCTGGTGGGCGGAGGCTTGGTTTTTAGTTTGAAGGAATTGCTGCCCGTTTTTTTGATCGTTCAGTTGGTAGCCAGCTACATCTATCTGGGCCGAAGTCCCGTCTGGGATTTTGCCAGCCTGACCTCCCGGAATTTGCTCGTTCCGCTCAACCGCGTGCCGTTGCGTCTGGGCAAATTGGATCTCGCGCCGCTCGTGGGGATCACCCTGATTCTCCTGTTGCTGGTCACGCTGCCGAACTTATTGCTGACGTATCTCGACCGTCACCATCTCAGCCTCTGGCCGCAGTGACCGTTCAAGCCGGTTTCGCCTTGGACAATTTCACCACCACCGCCGCACCCGCTCCCAACTGGCTCTGAATGTTCAGCGTGCCGCCGTGCAATTCCGTCAGGCGTTTGCAGATCGTCAGCCCCAGCCCCAGCCCTTGCTGCTCATGGAGCTTGCGGTCGAACTGCATGTAGGCACCCACTTGCGCAATATGTTCTGGTGAAAAACCTCGGCCATGGTCAGTCACCGTCAAAACCACCGCGTCACCCGCTTCCGCCAGCGTGACGCGGACCGGCGCACCGGGCTGGGAAAATTTGCACGCATTGCGCACCAGTTCCGCCACCACCTTGCCCAGGTAATTCGCCGACATCGGCACGGCCACGTTTCCGAGTTCGAGCGAAAGATCGCCAAGCCGGTTCGCTTCCTTGCCCTGTTCCAGCGCATTTTTTTCCACCACGGCGGCGGCCTGTGCGGTCAACTGGCTGCGCAACGACTGCTGCTTTTGCGGATCGGAACCCAGCAGTTCGATCTGCGCGAAGATGAGAAAATTTTCCACCAGGTGCTCCAGCCGCTTGCCCGACTGATAAATCTCCTGCCCCATTTCCGCGATCTCCTCCGGCGGCAGCGAGGCGGCATCGGCGGCCAGAATTTCACCGTAGGCGAGGATGCCGTTGAGCGGGGTGCGCAGTTCGTGCGGCAGCATCAGGCTGATGTTTTCGCGCAGGTCCGCCAGCTTCCGCTCGGCTTCCGCTCGCAAGGCGCTGGATTTTTTCAGCCGGACCTCGACGGCCGCGTAAAGATTTTCAATGGAGAAGGGTTTGGGCAGATAATCATCCGCGCCCAGCTCCATGCCGTGCCGCATGCCCGCCGGATCCGCCATGCCGGTCATCAGAATAAACGGGATCGCCGCCGTAACCGGCTCGCTGCGGAGCGCGGACAGCGTGAGGTAGCCGTTCATCTTCTGCATGTGGACGTCGCACAGGATGAGGTCGGGGATTTCCTTGCGCGCCTGCTCGAGACCCTCTTCGCCGTTCGTGGCTTCCACCACCTGATAACCCTTTTGGCTCAACGCGAACAGCACCATCTCCCGCAACCAGACTTCGTCGTCAATGACCAGAATTTTCTTCATGTGTAACGTACGAGAAGTTATCGGCTGAAACGGGGAATCTCTCAAGCAGGAAAAATGTCCGCGTGCGCGCCTCGGGCTTCCCGAAAATGCCGGCTGGTGCGGGTGCCGTGTCGCGCTACTTCAACCGGCTCATGATCTGATCGGTGACCGCCTTCACCACCGCTTCCGCCTCGGCATCCGGACCGATGGCCGGAATTTCCGGCGTCGCACACGCCGCGCCCGGACGCCATTCGCCGCCGTCACAAAGTTCACATTCCTTCATGCCAAAGCGCGGATCCACGAAGCCCAGGCTCTGCTTGATGTTGAGCAGTTCCTTCATCTGCGGGCCGGTGAACGTGTTGATCGGTTTGCCGAGCTGACCCGCGACGACAATCGTGCGGCAATACGCCTCGATGATCTCCATGCGCCAGTAGGCTTCCTCGATGTTGTTGTGGCTCCACGTCACGACGCCGTGGTTGGCCATCAGAATCGTGTTGAACTGGTCGGTCAGCTCCGCGACGAGCTTGCCCATGTCCGCCGAACCAGGCGTGCGATACGGCGCGACGCCGACGGAGCAAAACACTTCGTACTCCGGCAACATGCACGTCGGCGGCGCAATGCCCGCGACCGCGAACGCCGTGGCGTACGGCGGATGACAATGACACGTCGCGATGGCCTTGGGCTGGCGCTTCATCATCTGCAGGTGCATCAGAATTTCGCTCGTGCGTTTCTTGGTTCCGCAAAGCTGGTTGCCCTCGAAATCCACGAGGCACATGTCCGCCGGCTTGAGCGAACCCTTGCTCACCAGCGTCGGCGTGCAGATGGCAATGTCCTCGCCGACGCGGATGGCCATGTTGCCGCCGTTGCCGTCCACGTACGCGCGCTTCCACAGGCGGTGGCCCATTTCGCAAATCTGCTCTTTCAAGTGCTGCGCGTAGGGCGAATTGAAAAACGATTCCAGCTCCGACTTCGGCGACTTGGAGTTCAGCTTGACCGCGGGCGGAGAAAGATGTTCACCACCAACGTAAGGCGAATTGCTTTCCGCAACGGCGGCGGGCGGGGTGGATTTGCCGTTGCGTTCGAAGTCGCGCAAAAAGTCCTTGGCCGAAGGCGTCAGGATCACGTCGTCGGCAAGCGAACGAACGTCTTGTCCGTTGCGCACCATGTCTTCCAAATCTCGAACGCTGATGACAGTTTTCATTTTATAAAAGGTGAATAAAAAATTTCGTCCACGAGCGCCGCATTGATCGCGTCAATCGGCGTCGGCTCGTCAAAGGGCGCAGTAGCCTCGGCGCCTTCAATAAATCCAATCGTCTCACCGACCCCGCCGCCCAAATTATCGTAAACCACCAGGCTCGGATCTTTGCTCAGGCCCGGCGGCGTCTCCGTGCCGCGCTGAAAATGGTCGCGCGTGAACGGACTCACCACGAGCCAACGCGCGCCGATCAAGGCCGGCACGGTCTGGCTCAAGGTCACACGGCCGATGACAGTTCCGAGTCTCATGCAAAGCGAAATCCGAATGACGAATGACAAATGACGAATAGGATTTCAAACTCGCAGCACAGTTTTTGCGCTGCTTTCGTCATTTGCAAT
>JAYWBR010000288.1:0-34421 GCA_043781315.1 Verrucomicrobiota bacterium
CCAGCTCGCGACGTTGAAGCCCGTCTCGCTGCGGATGAGCGGCGTGAGTAGTCGGTCGGGGTGGTCGTTCTGCAGGTAGCGCTTCACGCCCTTGGGACAAAGCTTGCCCTGGTTGACGGGAAATTCCTCCCACGGCTCGAAGCCGATGACTTTGTTGTCTTTGACCTTGAGTTGAATGCCGCATTGCACGCCGCAGAAACAGCAATGCGTCTTCACCAGCTTGTCCGGCTCGCGGTTGTCCCAGCCGCCCGCAGGCGTGTAGGCAAGTGTCGGGCCGTAAAGCTCGGTGTATTTGTCGTCGGTTATGGTTAAGGTTGCCATGCGGGAAAGCGGTTAAACGCAGAGACGCGGAGGACGCAGAGAAGCGCAGAGGATTTTGGACTGCGGTGGCAGAGCGAAGCGGCGACACCGCTTTCGGGCGGGAGTGAAGTTTTCGAACGGGCGGGAGACTTTCGTCCATTCGAAAGCGGCGTGGCGCTTCGCTTCCCGCCGCAGTCCAAAAAGTTTTGGTTGCAGTCATGCCACTCTGCGCCTCTCCGCGTTCTCTGCGTCTCTGCGTTAAAAATTATTGTGGTCATCGTCCGATGCTCCTTCCTTGGTTCAAAGCCAGCAGCTTTCGCCGACAGGCGGGGCAAATGTCTTGGTAGTGAATGTGTCCGTGCGCCGTCGCAAAGCGGTAGTCGAAGCCAAGTTGATCGAGCACCACTTTCAAATCGTCCACCTGCATCTGGCTCGCGAAATCCTCGCCGCAACTCCGGCAATGCGCGCGCGGCCCGGCTGCGCCGACCTTCTTGTAGCGGCTCACGCACAACGAACAGGTGCGCTGGAACATGTGGAAAAGTTTTCCGTAGGGAATGTAGAGCAGCAGCGCGACCACGCTGACCATGTGGACGACCGCCCACAGATGATGACCGCGACCTTCGAGGAACTTGTAGCAGACAGTGAGCGCCAGGCCCGTGGCGGTGACGGCGAAGATCATCAGCAACGGCAGGATGTCCTCGAGAAATGTCTGCGTCGCGCGCTCGCCCGCGTCGGTCAATCGCCGGTAAGCGGCCAGCACCAGGCCCACCAGCACCAGCACGGCGGAAATGTTCAGCGCATTGAACATCACCAGCGCCTTGAGGCTGTGAACGCTGAAGCTGTCCACCGGCAGGCCGAACATCAGCACTCGATACATCTCCGCGTTGTCCGCGAACGACTCGAAGTGAATCCAGCCGAACACGAGCGGAAACGTGATCGCGAACGCCAGCGTACAACCGCCGGACAAACAAAGGTGCATGATCCAGCGGTAGCCGCCGCGCTTGCGGATGAATTCCTGCGCGACGAAGTTGCGCGCCAGCGCGAAGCCCAGCGTGCCCGCGCCGTGCGGCAGCGGAAGGGCGGGACGGGCTGCGGGCTGCGGGCTGCGTGAAGAAACTTCCACCCGCCGGAAGAACAGTTGCAGGCCGCGCTTGAAATACATCCGCGACGGCGGCCGCTGCGCCCAGACCATGAACCGGTAGCCGACCGCGAACGCGGCGAGCATGGTGCCGATGGCGTAGCCCGTGAGCGCCGCGTCGAAGTGGACGAAGCCGTGCGAGCCAAGCGCGATGAACAGCACGACTGCCAGCGTCAGCAACCCGCCCGCCACCAGGGCAAAATGATTGGTCGCCCTCACGCGCTCACCTCGTCGAAGATTTCCTGGAGCCGCTTCAAGTCATGTTGCCCGGTGAACGCCTGGAAACTCTGGCCGGCCGCGCGGTGGCGAAGATAGGCGCGCAGCATTTTCTCCAGCAACGACGGCAGTTCCGTGGCGGTCACCCCGGTAAACACCTGCCGCCCCACCGCCTGCCGTGCGCCAAAGCCGCCGCCGACAAAAACGTGGTAGCCGTCCTCACCCCGGACCTTCGTGCCGAGCAGGCCGATGTCGCCCATGTAATGTTGCGCACAGGAGTTCGGACAGCCGGTGAGGTGGATGTTGATCGGCTGATCCAGCGTGATTTTTTTTTCGAGGTAATTGGCCAGTTCAATCGCGTGGCCCTTCGTATTGGCCTGGGCGAATTTGCAGTAGGAATTTCCCGTGCAGGCGATCAGCCCGCCGCGCAGGTGCGACTGCCGGGTGTCGAAGCCCAGTTTGCGTACCGCTTTCTCAACCGTGGCGACGAAGGCGTCCGGCACATTGGGGATGATCAAGTTTTGCCAGACGGTCAGGCGCACTTCAGCGGAGCCGTAAAGCTCGGCGATCTCCGCGAGGCGAATCATCTGCTTCGCCGTAAGCTGGCCGACGGGAATGGCCACGCCGACGTAGTTGAAGCCGGTTTGCTTCTGCGGATAAACGCCGATGTGGGTGTGGGAAGTTTCGAGTTTCGAGTTTCGAGTTTCGAGTTTCTCGACCGGCGCGCGTTGCAACTGATAGCCCAGCAGCTTCTCCGTTTCGGCCAGATATTTTTCCAGCGACCAGGTTTCGAGCAGATGCTTGAGGCGCGCCTTCTTGCGGTCGGTGCGATTGCCGTTCGCGATATAGACGCGGGTAAGCGCGACGACGACCTTGTTCAGCTCGGCGGGCTTGACCAGCACGCCGAGATCGCGGGCAAAAGCCTTGTGACCGGTTGCGCCGCCGAGGGAGATGCGGAAGTAAACGCCGGGCGTCAACGGAGCGCCGGTCTCCGACCCGGCACGCTGCGGTTGCCCAACCAAACTCGCCGGGTCGGAGACCGGCGCTCCAACAAACACCGCTTTCGCGCCGATGTCGTTGGTGTCCTCGACCGTACCGATGAGACCGCCGCCGTCGTAGGCGATGTTAAACTTGCGCGGCAGATCGTAAAACGAACGGTCGTTGATGATGATCTGGCCGAGTTCGCGGCAGAACGGCATCACGTCAATCAGCTCGTGCGGATCAATGCCCGCCGTGGGATTTGCGGTGAGATTACGAATGTTGTCCGCGCCCGCGCCACGCGTGTGCAGGCCCACGGTCTGGACGCGACGGAGAAAATCCGGGCAATCTTTCGGCTGGATGAGCCGCATCTGCAAGTTCGCGCGCGTCGTAATCTGGACGTAACCGGTGGTCAGTTCCTTGGCGACGTGGGCGAGTTCGCGAAGCTGGAATGTTTTCAGCAGGCCGCCGGGAATCCGCAGCCGGGACATGAACGCTTCCTTGTTTGGCGAGAGGAAGAACAGGCCGTTCCATTTGAAACGAAAGATTTCCTCCTTGTCCGGAGCCTTGTTGTTGACGGCGTTTTCGATGATCTGATCGTAGGCGTCGAGCGGATGCAGTTCGTGCTTCACGCGCTCCTCGAAAATCAAATCGTCGAGCGTGACTTTCTTCCCGGTCGGCGGCAGCGGTTCGACGTCGGAAAACCGCAGGCCGCTCGCGGCGAGGCCGGAGAAATAGCCGTCGAGATATTGCCGCTGAGTTTCGTTGAGCGGTTCGCCGTTGACGTGCTGGACTGGAATGTCTGTCGTGCTCATGAATTACGAATGGCGGGGAACAAGGCCGAAACATTCAACGTCCAATGACTGCGGGCGGCCACCCGTTGTAATTTCGATGTTGAATGTTGAATGTTGAATGTTTCGGTTTTCATCTTGGAAATTCGCTCAATAAACGTCGCGTTGATAGCGCTTGTCGGCCTTGAGTTTTTTCATGAACTCGACAGCGGCTTCCTTGCTCAAACCACCGGCGGTCTCGGCGATTTGATGCAGCGCGGCATCCACGTCTTTCGCCATGCGTGAGGCGTCGCCGCAGACGTAGAAGTGCGCGCCAGCCTGAAGCCACTGCCAAAGTTCAGCGGCATTTTCCAGCATCCGGCTCTGGACATAAACCTTCGCCGCCTGATCGCGCGAGAAGGCGAGATCGAGCCGGGTAAGAAAGCCCTCGCGCTTCCACGCGTTGAATTGTTCTTCGTAAAGAAAATCGGTGGCGCTCTTCTGGTCGCCGAAGAACAGCCAGTTTTTCCCCTTCGCACCGGTGGCCTTGCGCTCTTCAAGAAAGGCGCGGAACGGCGCGATGCCGGTGCCAGGGCCGACCATGATTATCGGCGTGTCGCCATTGTGCGGCGGCTTGAAACCGTGCGAAGGCTGGACGAAAACTTTCACGTAATCCGCGTCACCCACGCGGTCGGCGAGGAAAGTCGAAGCCACGCCTTTGCGCACGCGGCCGTGACTTTCGTAACGCACGGCTCCGACGGTCAGATGAACTTCGCCGGGATGCGCCTTGGGCGAGGAGGAGATCGAGTAGAGGCGCGGTGCGAGTCGTTTGAGCAGCGGCAAGAGTTGTGTGACCGGCATCGGCGCGGGCAGCAAATTGAGGAGGTCATGCACGTCGCGGCCCCAGAGCCACTTCTTCAAATCGTCGCGGCGCTCCGGTGCAACCAGCGCGGCGAATTCTGCAAGGGCCGGAGCGCCGATCTCCGAATCGGCTCGTTGGGAGGTCGTGGCGGAACGAGCCGATGCGGAGATCGGCGCTCCGGCAGCTTTCGCGATGGTGGCCAGCAGTTCCAGCGACGGCTTGGTCACGTCAAAATCCCGGATGAGCGCTTCGCGCAACGGTTTGGTGCGCCCGCCAACCGTCACCGGCTCGGCGCCGGTACAACGCAGCGTAGCCAGAAGATCATTCACCAACTCGTCGCAGTTATGCGGCACCACGCCGAGCGCGTCGCCCGCTTCGTAGGTCAGGCCGCTGCCGTCGAGGCTGATCTCGTAATGGCGCACTTCCTTGTCCGAGCCGTCTTTGTTGAGCAGGACGTTGTTCAGCAGGCGCGCGGGGAAAGGATTTTTTTTGCCGAACGGTTCGGCGGTGGGCGCGGCGGAAACCGGAGCGGCACTTCCATTCGTCGCGGGTGCCGGAGCGGAAGCCGATCCGACTTTTTCGAGCACGGCCGCGATCCACGTTTTCGTGGCCGCTTCGTAATCCACTTCGCAGTCGGTGCGATCGTGAATCCGCTGCGCGCCGAGCTGTTCGAGACGGGCATCAATTTTTTTGCCGGCGGCGCAGAACTGTTCGTAGTTGGTGTCGCCCAGCGCGAGGACGGAAAATTTCAAATGCGCCAGCGAGCCGGGCGCGTCGGATTTCAACCAATCCCAGAACGCCTGCACGTTGTCGGGCATGTCGCCCTCGCCGTAGGTGCTGGTGATGACGAACAGGTTGCTCTCCTTGCTCCAGTCAATCGTCGCGTGGGCGGCGGCATCCACGACCCGCGCGTTGCAGCCCTTGGTCTTGGCTTCTTTGGCAATCTGCTTGGCAAGTTTTTCAGCGGTGCCGGTCTGACTGCCGAATAAAATCAGGAGCGGCACGGTCGGTGTCGCGGTAGCAGATTCGCCAGCGGTTTGACCGGCGGGAACAAAGCCCTTGCCCGCCATCAGGCCGGCCATGTAGCCGTTGAGCCAGAGCCGTTGTTCGGCGTTGAACGGGGCGGTTTCGGGAATGAGTGGCAGGCCGGTCATGGTTTCCAATGTTTCGACAGGAGAAATAACAGCGCGAGGATGATCCCAAACAAAATGTAAAATCCGATCTGATAAAACCGCAGCGGATCGCGCACGGACAGCGGGGTGTTCTTCGGATGAAACGGCGCGACCTGATCGGGGTGCGACAACTCGAAGAGCATCTCGGAATAATTCTGGTGGCGCGACTCGGGTTCCGGCGAGAGCGAGCGCAGCAGCAACGACTCAAACCACGGCGGGATGTTGGCGTTGAGTTTCCCCGGACGCTTGGCCGCGTGAAAGCGCGGCGTCTGGAAGCGTTCGATTTCGCCGAATGGAAACGCCCGGGTCAATGATTCGAACAACGTGACGCCGACGGAAAAAATCTCCGTGCGTTCAGAAATGGCCGCGCCTTGGAAACGTTCCGGCGCGAGGTAGCTCGCAGTTCCAGCACGCGAGGTGACGGAGAAAAGTTCCGTCACACTCCCGAAGTCCACGAGCTTGAAATGAATGCCGTCATAGCCGGGCACCACGAGGATGTTCTCCGGCTTGAGGTCGCCATGAACCAGATCAAACCGCAGCAGGCTCTGGGCGCCCGCGAGGAGAAATTTCCCGAGCGCGATGGCTTCATCCACGGCGAGCTGGCGCGAGCGGAGAAAAGTTTTCAGGCTGGGCGCCTCGATGAATTCCATCGCGTAAAAACGCTTCGTCGCCCGCTCGGTTAGAAACGTGCGCGGGAAAAATTCATTGTCCGCCAGCCGCAGCGCGTTCCAGGTTTCCTTGACGAAGAGGTTGAGGATTTCCGCGCTCTCGCGGGCTTCGAGCGGGACGAACTTGAGCGTGAACTTCTGCCCGTCGCGCGTGGCCAGCCAGACACGGTCGCTGTGCTGGAACGGCTTCACCAGGGTGAAGCCGTCCACCACATCGCCTTTGGTGAGGGTGGCGGGAATTTCGAGCGGCAGTTCGTTCACGGCGCGGAGTCGTCCGGTCTTTTCAATATCAAGCACGATGGCGCTCATGTCGTCGAGCGTTTCCGGCGTCGCCTGTTCCCGCGCGGTGGTGACCAGGCTGCGCGCCGCCCCGCGCCGGTGCAACTGGCCGGCCAGGGCTTCATGATTCAGCACGTTGAAAATTCCGTCCGAGCAAAGCAGCGCGATGTCGCCGTCCTGCAACTGGCGTTCAAAATAATGCGGCTCGATGTCCGCCGACAGGCCGACGGCGCGATCCAGAACGTGGCTCATCCCGGCCAGTTGCCCGACGTGATCCTGCGAGAGCTGGGTGAGCTGGCCGCCGCGTGAAAGATAAACCCGCGAGTCGCCGACGTTCAGCCCGTAGAGCTGGTCGCCTTCGATGACGGCAACGGCGAGCGTGGTGATCAGTTCCGGCCCGCCAAAACGCGTGAGGGAATCCTGATGCAAGGTGTGGTTGTTGAGGCGGGTGAATTCACTCAACGCCTTTTGCGGCGTCCACGAGCGCGGCCGCGTCTCATAGTTGTTCACCAGCGAGCGCACCGTGCGGTCGGCGGCCTCGCGCGCCGCTCTGGACGAGCCGGCCCCGTCGGCCAGGACGGCGATGACCGTCTCACCCCACGCCTTCACGGCGAAGGCGTCGTGCGATTCGGTGCCTTCCTTCTGCGGCAGTCCGTAACTGGTGGAGTTTATTTTCATCAAACGTCCGCGCGCATTTCAAATCCGCGCCTGTGCCACCGCACCCCAGGTGGTGCGCCAGCGTTTCTTTACCAGCCGCAGACCGACCAGCGCCAGCAGACACAAGCTGGAGAAAACCAGCAGGCCGGTGAGATAGCTGCCGGTGTGCTGACGGCTTTGACCCATCATGTTCGCCAGCAGAAAGCCCCCGAGACCGCCGCCGCAGCCGACGAGGCCGGTCATCAAGCCGAGTTCCTTGCCGAAACGTTGGGGCAGGAGCTGGAAGACGGAGCCGTTGCCCATGCCGAACGCGGCGCACGCGATGAAGAACGCCGCGACGTTCAGCGCCAGGTTGTCTATCAAACCGCCCGCAATGAGTGCCAGGCACGCGACCGAGTAGTAGATGTGCAGCGACTTGATGCCGCCGATGCGGTCGGAGATGCCGCCGCCGAGCGGACGCCCGAGCGCGCCGATGGCGGTGCAAAGCGCCACGAGATCACCGGCCTGCTGCGGGGTGAGGTTGAAACGGTCTTTGAAATACATGCCGAGTGAATAGGCCAGCCCGACGAAACCGCCAAAGGTGACAGTGTAGAAAAAACAAAACCAGTGGACATCCTTCTCGGCGAAGAGGCGGAAGTAGTCGCCAATTTTCTTTGGTGTAATTTTCACCGGCGGTTCCTTGGCGACGATACAGTAAACCGTCAGCACGACAAGCGCAGGAATGATCGCAAACCCGAACACCGCCGACCAGCCATAGGCCGCCGCGAGCCGCGGAGCGAGCAGCGCATCAATCACCACGCCGATGTTGCCCGCACCGGCGAGGCCCATGACCAAGCCTTGCATGTTCGGCGGATACCAACGCCCGGCGAGCGGCAGCGCCACGGCGAAACTTGCGCCCGCCACGCCGAGCACGACGCCCATCAGCAAAGTGGCTTCGTAATTTTTCAACCCGAACAACCAGGCACAGGACAGACCAGCGATGACGACAAGCTGCGCCAGAATCCCCGTCGTCTTTGCGCCGATGCGGTCCACGAGCAGGCCGAGCAGGAGCCGGATGAAACCGCCCGAGAGGATCGGCACGGAGACCATGAAGAAGCGCTGTTGCGGCGTGAGGTTGAGCGATTCCGGCGCGGCGATCTGGTTGGCCAGCACGCCGAGCAGCGTCCACACCATGAAGCTGTAGTCGAAATACAGGAAGGCGGTAAGCAAGGTGGGCCAGTGGCCGGAGTTCTTCAGGTCTGATAATTTCATGTTCGTTTTAATTCAATTTCAACCGCGCCGAGCGGGTTGTACGCCTTAATGCTGCTGGCGTGCCAAATTAAAACCCCGACCCAAAGATTCAGCTCATAGTTTTCATTGAAGCCATGACGAACACTCATGGCACTAGACATCCTCAACAGCTAAGGCTGCCGTCACCAGGTTTTGCAGGCGGGAAAAATCAGCCGCCGCTTCGGCAACGGTTGGAAGTTTGACCGGATCCACTGTTGGTTTCTTTTCAGCGTGTGCTTTTTCCATCAGCTCCCAAAAAGTCCCGCTCCGCTGGAGACGGAGCGGGACTGGACAACTTGAACGTCCGGGTGCTTCGGCCCGTTCAAAAGTTGATGGAGGTCTGGACGTAAAGGTAGTTGGCGTCCTTGGATCCAAAGTTGGCGTGATGCAGTGATTTTTGAATGTAAGTGCCGGTGAAGAAATGACCGACGCCGACTTCGAGCTGCGCGTAACGGGTGACGGCCACGCCGCCGACAATGTCCAGTTCCGTGCCGATAAAGCGGTTGTAATTCGGATTAATGCCATAGCCATTGCCAGTCGGCGTGGCGGCGGTGCCGCCGCGCGGTGCGCCGCCGACGTTGTAGAAATTGTCCGTCGCCTCGGCCAGCCAGAAGCCGTGGCCCTCCACCGCCAGGCTCACGCGCGAATGCGGCTTGAGCTGGAGGACGGCGCGCACGTCGTGGATGTTTTGCAGCGAGATGAAATCCATGTAGCCGTAAAACTTGTGGTTCGTCGGAAACAGATTTTCAAACGTGCCGTGTTTGCCATCCTTCGCATTGCTGTCACCGGTGGCATAGTCGTATTCCAAACCGAGGCGCGGCGTGCCCCAGACATCGGCGAACGTGTAACCCGCCTGCAGGGACACCATGAAGGCGTCCTGCTCCAGCCGCGTCGCTGGTGCGCCGGCGCGGAGGTCGCGGAAATTGCCGAACTGATACGCGCCCTCCAACGTGTAGTCCCAGTTACCGAGCTGAAGCGGCAGGGATTTCAAGCGGCCGCCCAAGGTGTAGATGTCCCGCGCACTCGGCTGCGGCGCCTGCGGACTCGGCTCGGCGGCGATGGCCTTGGTCGTGGCGTTGCGAGCGAGGAAATAAAGTTCGAGTGTGTTCTTCGGAATCTTGGTGGTCGTGGCGTAGATGCCGGAAAAGTAATCGTAGTCGTTGTTGACGTTGAACTGTCCGTCCTCGGGAATGACCACGCGCGAGGTGAAAAAATCCGCCGCAAACCATTCGTTCTGCCAGCGGACTTTGGCGGCGTCGAACACGCGGCCGATGTTGTTCCAGCCGAATGCACCGATCAACCGCTCCTCGCCGTAGGACATTTCCTGGCGGCCGATCTTGAGCGAGAGCGGAAATTTTTTGTGGTTGCCGAGGGTGACGTAGGCCTGGTGCAGATCAATGGTGTCGGATTCCGGGCCTTGACCTTTGCTGTTCACGGTACCAGCCGGAGTCGGACTGGCGAAGTAGGCGAAACGTTGGTCGTTGTTGGCAAAGCTGCTCCGGCCTTCCCCGTAGATGCTGAACCATTTCGCGGTGTAACCAATGTGATAGCGCAGCTTGTCGGTGAAATATTCGTTGTAGGTGTCCACGATGGCGCCGCCCACGCCGTGCTCCCGAAAATCCACGGAACCGGGAACGCCCGCGATGCCAAAACCTTCCTTGAGTTCGTAGCGCGCCCGGTTGTTGCCGCCAAAATCCCAAGCGCTCATATAGGGATCCTTCTTGCGCAAGGCTTCGTTGATGAAGCCGGGGAACGGCGCGGGCGGCGGCGGCGGGGCGTACTGGCCATAGACCTGGTTGACAACGGCGAGGACGAGCGAACTGGCGGCGAGGGTTTTAAGGTTTGATTTCATGCGGTTCTGGTTCGTGTTTTTGGTTGGTGATTAAACAGGGTTCAACAAATCTTGCTTCTGGCGGGCGCGAGCCATGCCGGTGGGGCTGACAGGAATTCCCGAATCCGCCGGACCGTCACCGGATTTCGCCACCGGCGATTTTTTGTGGGCGCGGACTTCGAGAAATTCAATCAGCTCCTCGCGCAGCTTGTAATAGTCGGGATGCTCCATCACCGCCTTGCGCTCGCGCGGGCGCGGGAAATTCACTTCCATGATCTCGCCGACCTCGGCTTCCGGGCCGTCGGTCATGCAGACGATGCGGTCGGAAAGGAACAGCGCCTCATCCACGTCGTGCGTGACCATGAGCGCAGTGATTTTGTTTTTGCGCCAGAGTTCGATCAGCACCTGCTGCAATTCGTAGCGCGTGAGTGAGTCGAGCATCCCGAACGGTTCGTCGAGCAGCAGCATCTTGGGTTTGAGCGCGAAGGCGCGCGCGATGCCGACCCGCTGTCTCATGCCTTGCGAAAGTTCGGCGGGCCGCTTGTGCATCGCTTCGCCCAGACCGACCACCGTGAGATAATATTCCACAATCTCCCGGCGCTCCTCCTTGCTGGCGGTGTAAAAAACCTGTTCCACGCCAAGCATCACATTTTCAAACGCCGTCATCCACGGCAGCAGCGAAGGCGATTGAAACACCACGCCGCGATCCGGCCCCGCGCCGGCGAGTTCCTTGCCGGCGAGAATGATGCCGCCCTCGGAAATTTCACTCAGACCGGCGAGCATGGACAACACGGTGGATTTGCCGCAGCCGGAGTGGCCGATGAGCGTGACGAACTCGCCCTTCTTGATGCGCAGGTTGAAATCCTTGACGATGACCGCCGGGCCTTTGGGCGACGGATAAATTTTCGCCAGGTTGGAAAGTTCGCAGTAATCGCTCACGGGATTTTTGAATTACGATTTACGATTGATGATTTCCGCGAGGGCTGATGCCAATGGCTGACCGCCCGCAGCAAGCCAGAGCGGCGGTGAACGCGCCGCAGTCCAGACGCTTCGCGAGCTTCGAGGACACCGGGCAGTCGCGTCAGTGTTTGGACTGCGGTGGCTTTAGCACCGCTTTCACGCATGAACCAACTCGCGTCGGCAATCGTAAATCGTAAATCATAAATCATAAATCTGCGTCCACGGTTTCGCTTTTGATTTCACTGCGGCGGATCGGCGTCCGGCGTCCTCCCAACATTCGCGGCACGTTCAAATCCTCCGGCTCGATGTCCGGCAAAATCAGTTTCCGCGTGATGGCCGTGTGCCGGTCCTGGCGGGAGTTCAACAGAAACTCCGTCACGTCCCGGCGCAGTTGCTTGAAGTGCTCGTCGTGATTGATGGCCTTGCGGTCGCGCGGGTGCGGAATGTCCACGGTGAAACTTGGCCCCAGCGTCGCGCCCGGCCCGGCCGTGAGCGGAATGATCCGGTCGGCGAGATAAATTCCCTCGTCCGGGTCGTTCGTGATCAGCACGATGGTCTTCTCGTGCTGGGTGCGGATGCGGGCGATTTCATCCTGCAACGTCGAGCGCGTCAGCGCATCCAGCGCGCTCAACGGCTCGTCGAGCAGCAGAATCTGCGGTTCCATCGCCAAGGCCCGCGCCACGGAAACGCGCTGTCTCATGCCGCCGGAAAGTTCACCGGGCTTTTTGTTCCGCGCCGGCGTGAGGTTCACCATCGCAATGTATTTTTCGACGTGCTCGTGGCGCTGCTCCGTCGTCCAGTCTGGATTCACCGATTCCACCGCGAGCAAAATATTTTCAAACACCGACAGCCACGGCAGCAGTGAATAGTTTTGAAACACAATCCCGCGCTCCGGCCCCGGCCCGGTGATTTCCTGGTCATTCAACTTGAGCGAACCGCTCGTGGGCTTGAGCAGCCCCGCCATGAGCGAGATGAGCGTGGTCTTGCCCGCGCCGGAAAATCCGACGATGGCCACGAACTCGCCCTTGCCGATGCTAAGGTTCACGTCCTTCAGCACCGCCGCGCGGCCGAAACTTTTGCTGACGTTTTTAAGTTCTAAGAATGACATCACGATTTTGCATTCGTTGCCGGACTTGCCTCACGCAAAGGACGCGAAGGACGCAAAGGTGGAAAAGAATTTATCCGGGCAGCAACCGCTTTCGCCGATTCAGAGCCTTTGCGTCCTTCGCGCCCTTTGCGTGAGACCTTTCTTGAATTTTTCGCAACAGCAGCGCAACTTGTCGTCCTATGAAAAATCCCCCGACTACTGCTTTGACTGAAAACGAACTTTCCAAAATCATTCTCGATTCCGCGTTCAAGGTGCATACCCGGCTCGGACCGGGACTGCTCGAATCGGTTTACGAAGTTGTGCTCGCCTATGAATTGAGAAAGCAGGGCCTCAAGGCGGAACGGCAGGTGCCGATTGCGATTCGTTATGACGAACTGGTTTTCGACGAAGGCTTCCGCGCTGATCTGGTTGTTGAGGAGAAGGTGATTGTTGAACTCAAATCGGTTGAGCAACTCGCCCGCGTCCACAGCAAGCAAGTCCTGACGCAGCTTCGCTTGAGCGAACTTAAACTGGGTCTCTTGATCAACTTTGGCGAAGTGCATTTGAAACATGGCATCGAGCGCATCGTCAACGGACTGCCCGAAGCGGGCGGCACCGGTTTCACAGCCAAGTTTTCCGCTTTCTTCGCGTCCTTTGCGCTCTTTGCGTGAGGCATTCATGTGGGTCGTCATGCGGTTTTGAATCTGCGCTCCACCACGCTCATCAACCGATCCAGGATGAAGCCCACGACGCCAATGACGATGATGCACAAAATAATGTGCTCGTAGATGAGGGCGTTGTATTCCTGCCACAGAAAGCCGCCGACGCCCGGACGACCGGTCAACATTTCCGCAGCAACAATCACGAGCCACGCGATGCCGAGGCTCAGACGAAATCCGGTGAACATGTACGGCAGCGCCGCCGGCACGAGAACTTTGAAAAGCGTTTTGCGTTTGGAAAGTTTCAGCACCTTGGCCACGTTCAGATAATCCTGCGGAATCGCCCGCACGCCGACGGCCGTGTTCAGCACGGTCGGCCACATGGAACAGATCGCGATGGTGAACAGCGCGCCGAGTTCGGAGGCGCTTTTCCCCGCGCCGAGAAACAGCACGAGTCCGAGCGGCAACCACGCCAGCGGCGAGACCGGCCGCAGGATTTGAATGATGGGATCAAACGCCTTGGTGAAGAGCGTGGACAACCCGAGGCAAAAACCAATCGGCGTGCCGATCAACAGCGCGATGGCGTAACCTTTCGCCACGAGGATGAGCGAATACCAGGTGAAGCGGAGGATGCCCTGATCCATTTCCCCGCGCTTGGCAAACGGTTCCATGAGATAGGGCTTGCTGCTCTCCCAGGTCTTAAACGGCGTGGGCAGATCTTTCGCCCAGGTCGCGCAAGAGATTTGCCAGAGCAACAGCACCACCACGAAACCGATCAGCGGCAGCACCAGCCAGTCGAGTTTGAATTTGGAATCCTTCATAGTTTGGAATGGTCGAGCGAGCGCTCCACCCAGGTGGCCGCCGCCGAAAAAAGCACGAGCGTAAATCCGATCAACGGCGAGACAATGGTTTTGAGGACGACGACATGATCCACCGAGTGGCCCAGCCAACGGTCGCCCTGGTTGACCGCCGCCTGCAACAAGCCCGTCGTGAACCCGAGCTTCAAGGCACGGAGCCAGACCGAACTCTGGCCGAGAGCTTGTCGCCAAAGTTCACGACGGTTTGCAGCGGCGGAAGAATTCATCGAAATGCCCTGCGACGCACTTGCGGAGTTTTCTTCGCCCTCTCCTCCCCCAAGGAGGAGAGGGCGGGGAGAGGGAGTGGACTCGGCAGCGGTGCGGGTTTCGATTTGGGTCAGATCACGCATCAGTTCAGCCTTTCAAATTTTTCACGGCAAAACTCTTCGCATACGCTTCGAGATCGCCGGCCGGATCAAACGTCGCGCCGTCGAACAAGGTCTCCGCGCTGTTGTCCGCACCGCCGTGCGTGTAGCCAATTTCTTTCATCGCCTCCTCGTAGATGTCCGGGCGCATCACTTTCTTGGCGATGCCTTCGTAGTCCGGAGCGCCCGTGACCAAACCCCAGCGGCGATACTGCGCGAGAACCCACTTGGCGTACTTGAGCTGCGGGTAGTTGCAGTTGCGCTGACTGAAGATCATGTAGTTCGGATCTTCCTTGGTGCGACCGTCGCCGTAATCGTAGTGGCCTTGCAGACGGCCGAGAATCGTCTTGGCGTCGCAGTTGATGTAAGTGGGCTTGCTGACGAGATCACATTGCTCGGGGCGATTGTTCATGTCATCGAGCCAGACGCTGGCTTCGTTCAGCGCCTTGAGCACGGCCTTGACGGTCTTGGGATTTTTGTCCGCAAACTCGGCGAGGAACGCGCAGACTTTTTCCGGGTGATCCTTCCACATGTCCTGCGTGGAAACCGACGTGTAGCCAATCTTGTCGGCGATGGCGCGCGCGTTCCACGGTTCGCCGACACAGAAGCCGTCCATCTTGCCGATCTTCATGTTCGCCACCATCTGCGGCGGTGGCACGGTGATGAGCGAAACATCCTTGTCGGGATTGATGCCGCCCGCGCCGAGATAATACCGCATCCACATCGCGTGCGTGCCCGGCGGGAAGGTCATCGCGAACGTCAGCGGCTCGCCGAGCTTGATGGCCTGATCCACGAACGGCTTGATGGCCTTGGGATCTGCGCCAACCTTGCCCTTCCATTCCGTCTTCAACGTGATGGCCTGGCCGTTGCGGTTCATCAGCCAGGGAATGATCATAGGTTTCTTCGGCGAACCCGCGAGGCCCATCGTCGAGGCGAGCGGCATGCCGAGCAACATGTGCGTGGCTTGAATATTTCCACTGCTCAGGTTGTCGCGGATCGCCGCCCAGTTCGCGCCCTTGGTGACGGTGGAGGCGATGCCGTATTTTTTGAACAACCCCTTTTCATGCGCGATGACGATGGGCGAACAGTCGGTCAGCGCGATCATGCCGAAGTTCAGCGCGGTGGTTTCCGGGGCGTCGCTGGCGTAGGCCGTGCCGGTCCAGGCTTTGGGCAGGCCGGCGAACAGCGTGGCGAGCGTGACGCCCTTGGCGGTGCGCCGGATAAAATCGCGGCGGGAGAGTTCAGACGAGTGCGGGTTCGGTTTTGAGTTCGGGTTCATGTGGAGTTGGGTTGGTGGTTTCACGAGACAGCCGGAGGGCCTGTTCAAAAATGTCGGGACGGAAAACTTTCCGGCCCAGGGTGAAATCAAGCTCGGCCGGCTGCGGACAAAGCCCGCTGGCCTGCACCAGCGCGAGCGCCCAGGCGGCTTTGTCGCCGGCGGGTTCATTCGCACTGCCGCCGTGAAAGACGCAAAAATCCGCCACGGCATGGATTTCCGCGCGGCCAAAATCCAGCCGCCCGTCCAGACCGCGACGCAGGAGTTCCGCCGGCACGCCGACAAATTCCGGACGCGCCAGCGTGGCGGCGATCCGCTCGTGATTTTCCGGCGCGGCGCAAAATTCACAGGCCTCCAGCAGCGCCGCGATCAGCGCGCGGTGTTCGTTCGGCCGTTGCAACGCAAATTCCCGCCGCACCATCAGCACTTTTTCGGGATGGCCATGATCCAGTTGCGCGCTCGTCGCCACGCACCAGCCGGCCCGCGCCTGCACCGCCACGGAGTTCCACGGTTCGCCCGCGCAAAAGCCGTCCAAGTTGCCCGCCTTGAGATTCGTCGCCATCTGCGGCGGCGGCACGACCACGATCCGCACGTCGCGCTCGGCGTCAATGCCGTGCGCCGACAGCCATTTCCGCAGCAGATGCCGGTGCGAGGAAAACGGAAAAACCACGCCAAACGTGAGGGGTTTTTGCGGGCGCAACCGTTTGATCTCCTCCCGCAAGGTGTGGCCGTCGCGCACGCCGCGATTCCACAAGTCGTTGGAAAGCGTGATCGCATTGCCATTCAGATTCAGCACCAGCCCCGTCAGGCAATCGCACGGAATCGAGCCAAGGCCGAGCGTCGCCGCCACCGGCATGGCCGCCAGCGCGTGCGCCGCGTCCAGCTCGCCATAGATGATCTTGTCGCGCACGGTCGCCCAGCCCAGCTCGCGTTCGAGCGTTACGCGCAAACCGAACTTGCGGAACAGCCCCAGCTCCTGCGCCATCACCAGCGGCGCGCAGTCCGTCAGCGGCACAAAGCCCACTCGCAGGGGACGAAGCTCGGCATTTTTAATTTTTACGTTCACGACACGTCAGGTTTGTTTCAACAACCACCCTTTAGCCGCGCCCGTGCCAACGCAAATCGTTTGGCACAATGACTGCGTCGAAGTTTCCCATGACGATGATGAAATTGATTCATACATGAAAGCTCCCCTCGACAGCCGACAGCTTCGCGCCTTCTGCGTGCTGGCGCGCACGGCCAGCTTCACGCAAACCGCGCGCGAGCTGCACCTCACCCAATCTGGCATCAGCCATTCCATGAAGGCGTTGGAGAACGACATCGGCTGTCGGCTTTTGGACAGGCTGGGCAAAAAAGTTGTCCTCACGCAGGCCGGCGAACATCTGTTGCAACACTCGACAAAAATTTTGGCCGAGATGGAAACCGCGCGCGAATCCATCACGCTGCTCGGCAAATGGGGCCGCGGCCGGCTACGTCTCGGCGCGAGCACCACGGCCTGCCAGCATCTCATCCCGCCGGTGCTGCGCGAGTTCAAGGAAAGTTTTCCCGAGCACGCCATCGCGCTGGAAACCGGCGACACCCACCAGCTCGTCGCCGCGCTGCTGCAGCCGCGCATTGACCTCGCACTCTCGCTGGAAGCCGAGAAGGAACCGCAGTTGGAATTTCATCCGCTGTTCACCGACGAGCTGCAGTTCCTGGTTTCGCCGTTGCATCCGTGGGCGAAGGCCGGACACGTCGAGCGTTCTGAAATTGCGCGCGAGAACCACATCCTTTACAGCAAACGCAGCGTCACCTTCGGACTAATCGAAAATTATTTCCGGCACGAAGGCATGACGCTCAAATCCATCATCGAAGTCGGCAGCATGGAGGCGACAAAGGAGCTGGTGAAGCTCGGCCTCGGCGTGAGCATCCTCGCCCCGTGGATCGCGAAACACGAGATCGAGGAAGGCTCGCTCGTCGCGCTGCCGCTGGGCCGCCGGAAATTGCAGCGTCGCTGGGGCATCCTGCACTGGCGCGGCAAGCGCCTCAATCTTGCGGAAGAAACCTTCATTGGCCTGTGCGAATCCGCTTGCGCCAAACTGCATTCTCAGTCCAAGAATTTGGCTGAGACATGATCGAACTTTCCGCGACCCAGACCAGCCTGCTGCTCGCCGCCATCGGCGTGATCGCTTTGCTGTATTCATCCGTCGGTCACGGCGGCGCGACGGGCTATCTCGCGGTGATGGCTTTGGCGGGAGTCGCACCCGCGCTCGCCAAGCCGGGCGCGCTGTGGATCAACTGCTTTGTCGCCTCGATTGCCTTCTGGCGGTTTCGCAGCGCGGGATTTTTCGACCGGAACATTTTCATACCGCTCGCCATTGCCTCCGTTCCCTGCGCGTGGCTCGGGAGCAGACTGCATCTGGAAGGCCGCGTCTATGCGTACGTCTTGGGCGCGACGCTGCTCGCCGCCGGTTGGCTGCTCGGCTGGGGACGGCGCACCCAAGACACTGAAACTGCGCGCCCAATAAATCTGCCGCTCGCGCTGGTCACCGGCGGCGGGCTGGGCCTGCTCGCGGGCCTGACCGGCATTGGCGGCGGAGTTTTTCTGACACCACTTCTGATTTTCCTCGGCTGGACTCCCGCCAAAACCGCCGGGGGAATTTCCGCGCTGTTCATCGTCGTCAACTCCGTCGCCGGCCTCATCGGACTCGGCGAAAAGGCGCTCATCTGGCAACCCGCCTATCTCGCCGCGCCGGTCATCGCAGTGGCCGCCGCGTTCGTCGGCACCCATTTCAGCGTCAAGCGCTGGAGCCTGCCGGTGTTTCGCCGCGTCCTGGCGGTGGTCTTGTGGGTGGCGGCGCTTAAACTTTTGCTCACCGGAAAATAAAATGCGCGTTCTCTTTTTTGCCCATCTCAAAGACGCGACCGGCGTGGCGGAATTGGAAATACGAATTTCCGAAAGCCTCGACGCCGACGGACTCTGGCGCAAACTCATCGCCGCGCAACCGGGTCTGGCAAAGTTCCGTCCGACCACGCGCCTTGCCCGCAACGGCGAGTACGCCGACGCGCAAACCCGCTTCACCGATGCGGATGAAGTGGCGTTGATCCCGCCGGTGTCCGGCGGATGATTGTAGCGGCAGGCATCCTGCCTGCCGTAGAGGGCGGGCATCTTGCCGCCCGGAAAAACCGTTCGCACAGCGTAAGCGCGCCTGTTTGGACACACCTTCCCGACTACCACGCCATTTCCGCCGGGCTAGAAGCCACGGCTCTACGGCAGGCAGGATGCCTGCCGCTACGATTCCAGACCGACGGTCGCTCGCCGAACGCAAAGTTCGGCAATGTTTTTTCCTTTGCGTCCTTTGCGTCCTTTGCGTGAGACTGCTTTCATTAACTGAGTGGAAATTGAAATTCACATCACGTCGGAACGCCTGGCCGAAAAAACCCCGCCGCCATCGGCCAGCACTGGCGCGGTTGCGGAATTCTCCGGCCTCGTGCGCGGCGAGGAAAATGGCCACGCCATCGCCGCGCTGGAATACGAAGCCTATTCGCCGATGGCTGAACAGGTCATGCGCGCCATCATCACCGAACTGAGCCAGCGTCACCCTTGTCTGTCCGCCCGCGTGACGCATCGCGTCGGCATTGTGCCGGTCGGTGAAGCGGCCATCCACATGATCGTCACCGCTCGACATCGCGCCGAGGCGTTTGCCATGCTCACGGAATTCATGAACCGCCTCAAACAGGACGTGCCGATCTGGAAACGCCGCGCCTTGAGCCACGCTGAACTGGCCGCTTTGAAAAAATCTTGAGCACGCAAATTCCAACTGCCGCCGCCAGCGCCATTAAAGTCATCGCGCTGCTAAACCAACTGGTCCAACCGCTCACCGCCGAACAGGTGTTGCTGGAAAATGCCGCTGGCCGCGTACTGCGCGAAACGGTTTGCGCGCCGGAAGACCAACCGGCCTTTGACCGTTCGGCGGTGGACGGCTTTGTCGTGCGGCTCGACGATGCGGGTTCAGAGTTTCAGATCGTGGATGAAATCCGCGCCGGCGACTGGAAGCCGCGCCAGCTTCAACGCGGCGAAACCATCCGCATCTCCACCGGCGGCGCGTTGCCCGGCGAACAATTGCAAGTGGTGATGAAGGAGGACGTGCAGGTCGCAGGCAAAGCCCTTCGCGTCACTGAACGCAGCCCATCAGGCAACATCCGTTTTCGCGGCGAGGACGCCCACGCCGGACAGGTTTTGGTTGAGCCAGGCGCGGTGTTGCAACCGGGCACACTCGCCCTGCTCGCCAGTGTGGGTCAAGCAAACCCGCTCGTAACAAGGGTTCCGCGCGTGCTGCACCTAGCCACGGGAAATGAAATCGTCCCGCCCGAGCAGACGCCGCAGCGCGGGCAGATTCGCGATTCCAATTCCATTTTGATCCGTGCGTTTCTAAAACCGTGGCAGGCCGAGCTGGAACAAATGCGTTTGCCCGAAGACGAGGCGGTGGCAAAAGCGAAACTCGAAACTCGAAACTCGAAACTCGAAACTGCCGACCTGCTTCTAATCTCCGGCGGCGCGAGCGTGGGCGAACACGACTTCACCCGGAGCCTGCTCACGCATCTGGGTTTTGAAATCCTGGTCAGCAAAACCAGCCTGCGTCCCGGCAAACCGCTGATCGTGGCGCGGCGGGGAAATCAGATCGCCTTCGGGCTGCCCGGCAATCCGCTCGCGCATTTTGTCTGCCTGAATTTATTTGTCCGCGTCGCGCTTGAACGATTCAGCGGAGCTTCGACGAAGCCACTTTTCCAACGCGGCACGCTGGCCGCCAAACTGGCAACCGGCCGCAACGGACGCGAAACGTTCTGGCCCGCGCAACTGGATTTGCAAACCGGCACCGCGCAACTGACGCCGCTGCGGTGGAGCAGTTCCGGCGATCTGACTTCACTCGCGGCGGCGAATGCGTTGATCCGCGTGCCGCCGGATAGCGACGACTTAAATACGGGAACGCCGGTCGAGTTCATCCCAACATTTTTTTGAACCACGAAACCCACCCATGACCCGAAAGCAAAAAACCTTTTCGCATCTCGACGAACACGGCTCGGCCCGCATGGTCAACGTCGGCGCAAAACCCGTGCAGCATCGTCGCGCCGTGGCTGCCGCGCGATTGGTCTGCCAGCCCGCCACGATTCGCGCGCTGCGCGCCAAGGCATTGCCGAAAGGTGATGTGCTGACCGTCGCCAACATCGCGGGCGTTCAGGGAGCCAAGCGGACGAGCGACTTGATTCCGCTGTGTCATCCGCTCGCGTTGAGTCATGTCGAAATCAGTTTCATGTTGCGGCGCGACGGCATTGACATCACTTGCGCCGCCGAGACGAGCGCGCAGACCGGCGTGGAGATGGAAGCCTTGACCGGCGCGAGCGTGGCGGCGCTGACGCTTTACGACATGTGCAAGGCCGTGGACAAAACCATGCGGATCGAAAACCTCCGCGTGATTGAAAAGGTGAAGCGATGAAAATCGGCCGCCTCACCATCAGCGACCGCGCGTCGGCGGGAATTTACGAAGACCGCAGCGGACCGGAGATCGAGCGCGGGCTGCGCGAAGTGTTCGGCGCGGAGTCGCAATTTGTCGTCACCGTGATTCCCGATGAGCAGGAACAAATCTCAGCGAAGCTCCGTGAACTGGCCGACCGCGAGCGTTGCGATTTGATTGTCACCACCGGTGGCACCGGCATTTCAACGCGCGATGTGACGCCGGAAGCCACGCTCGCCGTACTGGAAAAGCAACTGCCCGGCTTCGGCGAACTGATGCGGATGCAGTCCTTCGCCAAAGTCCGCACCGCCATTTTGTCCCGCGCGGTGGCCGGGACGCGCGGCCGGTCGCTCATCGTGAATCTGCCGGGGAAACCGTCCGCGGTGCGCGAGTGTCTCGAGATCCTGGCCCCGGCGATCCGCGAGGGCGTGGCGCATTTGCGCGGCGACGATCCTCATTAAAAAAACGGACGAGGTAAATCTTGCAGCCTAGTTTTCTAAGCCGCCGCAGTTCAGCCTCAAGCCTTCTTCACGAAGCACGCTTTCAGGCCGACGGCCATGCCGTCCATCTTGCAGGAGATTTCGTGGTCGCCGTCCACCAGGCGGATGGGTTTGGATTTCGCGCCGCCTTTGAGCACCTGGTTGCCGCCGCCCAGTTTCAAATCCTTGATCAACACGACGCAATCGCCGTCGGCCAGCACGTTGCCGTGCGCGTCCTTGACGATCCGCGGCCCCGCCACCGCCTCCACTGCGGGCGCGCGTTCCCATTCATGGCCGCAGGTAACGCATTCAAAACGATCCACGTGTTCCAGCACTTCGGTCATTTCACACATCGGGCAGACGGTTTTGCTCATAGAAAAAAGGCTGGCGGTTCTGCATCGGACGACGCAACCGCGCACTTCGCCGGATGAAATCCGCTCAGGGCTTGACGAGCCCGGCGAAATGGCTGCGGTAGCGCCAGAGCAGAAACAGCGCGAGCGCCGAGACGATGAGGGCCATCGGCAGGCCGGAGGTTTCCAGGAAACAGTGGAAGAGCAGAATGTTCACAATCACTGGCCCGAGCAAGGTGAGGCCCAGCGGAACGAAGCGCCCCACCAGGAGCAGCACGCCGCCCCCAACCTGCAGCAGGCCCACGACGTAAATGTAATGGCTTTCCATCAGCGCCTTGCTGAAGTCAGTCGCCAGCGAGGCCGGCATGGGCGGCATGGGGATGAAGTGCAAAAAATATTCGAGCCAAAGACGACGAACATGAGGCCCAGCAAAACCCGGACGATGATGGTTGCGATCTTCATGGCGATATATTGCAACGGCAGCAGGAAATTTCAACCCTGAGTCAGACGCGAACTTTGATGACCACCTTCCGCACCTCACCCGGCCCGGCACATTCAAGGCCGGGCGCGTGGCCGTCTTCCGGGAAGAAGATGACGAACTGCCCAGCGTAAAGCTGAAGGGGCGTCCACTGTAGCGGGTTTGCAAAGAAGGCAATGTCGCGCTCCGCCACGTAAGGCTGGGTCACCTGCGTGAGCGCGGCCAGCGGCGACCAGAGGATGGTTTCGCGACCAGCGTGGATGAACTGAATGTCCACATACTGGCGGTGCGCTTCAAACAGCGCCTGCGCCAGTGGCCGCGTGGTGTAGGACTGCACCAACGCGAAACAGTTGTCGCCCTCAAGATCGTGACGTCCGTTCGGCTGGGTGGCGGAAAGATTTCGCAGAAATTCAAACGCGCCGGCAAAGCGCGGAGACAAATTCTCGTAACGCCCGCCTTGGGCCAAAATGTCGGCAATCATCGCGACCAGACTAACGCGCCCGGCACCGCGCGCCAAGCGGATGCTTTGCCCGGCGGCGAAACTTGCTCGCCCTCGTTGCGCAATCCAGTCATGCTCTGCGCACGATGTCCGAACAACCCGCGTCCAACCCCGTCCCGACCCCGCACAAACGCCGCCCGCGTTACAGCGGCAAAAACCCGCGCCGCTTCGAGGAGAAATACAAGGAGCGCGATCCGCAGCGTTACGGCGACACCGTCGCCAAAGTTCTCGCGTCCGGTAAAACCCCCGCCGGCTCGCATCGGCCGATCATGGTGGCAGAAATTCTGACCGCTCTCGCGCCCCAGCCCGGCGAGACCGCCGTGGACTGCACGCTCGGTTACGGCGGGCACGCGCAGACAATTCTTCCCCGCCTTCAGCCTGGCGGCCGCCTGCTGGGTCTGGACGCCGATCCGATTGAACTGCCCAAGACCGAGGCGCGGTTCCGCGCGCTGGGCTTTGGTCAGGAAATTTTCACCGCCCATCGCAGCAACTTTGCCGGGCTGGCGCAGGTGCTCGCAGCGGCCGGACTCACGGGCGCGGATTTGATTCTGGCCGACCTCGGCGTCTCCTCGGTGCAGCTTGACGACCCGGCGCGCGGTTTTTCCGTCAAGCAGAGCGGCCCGCTGGACATGCGCATGAACCCGCAGCGCGGCCAGTCCGCCGCCGCGTTGCTGGAAAAAATTCCGCCCGCCACGCTCGCGACTTTGCTGGCGGAAAATGCCGACGAACCCAACGCCGACACCCTCGCCCCGGCCCTGACTGGAAAAAAATTTACCACCACCACCGCGCTCGCCGCCGCCATCCGGGCCGAGCTGCCCCGGCTGAACCAAGACACGCAAGACCTCACCATCCGCCGTGTGTTTCAGGCGTTGCGCATCGCGGTCAACGACGAGTTCTCCGCGCTTGAAACTTTGCTGCGCAACCTGCCCGCGTGCCTGAATCCCGGCGGGCGCGTGGCGATTCTGACGTTTCATTCCGGCGAAGACCGGCGCGTGAAGAAATTCTTTGAAGCCGGATTCCGAGATGGACTTTACGCCGACATCGCCCACGAAGTCGTCCGCCCCACCGCCGAAGAACGGAATGCCAATCCGCGTTCCGCACCGGCAAAGTTGCGCTGGGCCAGACGCTCAGCGTGATGGCGCTTCCCGGAGCAGCGCGTCCAAATCCAGCGCGCGGGTGAACATCGCCAGTTCGCCCGCCTGCGTGCGCGGCCATTGCGACGGCGGACGATCCCAATAAAGTTCCACGCCGTTCTGGTCGGGATCGCGCAGATAAATCGCCTCGCTCACGCCGTGATCCGCCGCGCCGTCAATTTCAATGTCCGCCGCCAGCACGCGCCGCAACGCATCCGCCAGCAGCGCCCGCGTCGGATACAAAATTGCGGTGTGATACAAGCCTGTCGTGCCGGGCGGCGGCGGTGCGCCTCCCGCGCTCTCCCAGGTGTTCAGCCCGAGGTGATGATGATAGCCGCCCGCCGAAATAAACGCCGCCTGGCTGCCAAACTTCTGCTGCACCTCGAAGCCCAGCACGCCGCAGTAAAATTTCAGCGCGCGTTCGAGATCAGCCACTTTCAGATGCACATGCCCGATGCGGACGGCGGCATCAATCGGTTGGGAAGTCAGGTTCGTTTTCATGGTTTTCTCACGGAGACGAGGTCGGCGAAGACGGTTTCAAAAAATGTTACATCGCCGCCGCCGCGCAGGATGAGTTCACGCAGGTCCGCCTTGTTCCATGGGCCGGTCGCGGAATTTTTCCACCGGCGTTCCTGTTCGACGAGGACTTTTTGATCCGGCCCAGCATAGGGCGGAAACAGCGGTGCGGGCCGGTCGTTCTGATGCACGGCGATGTCGCGCAGTCCGAGCCGGGCAAAATATCCGGGCAGCAGATCGCCGAGGCTGTGGTTGCCCCGGCCGGCGGCCACCCGCCCGCGATGTTGCCGCAGCCAGAATTCAAAACGGCGCACGAGCGTCTCCACCGGCTCGTCCTCGGTGAGCGAAGTGAAGCCGACGTAGTTCCCAAAATTGTTCGGCTCGACGCACACGAGCAGCCCGCCGGGCCGCAGGATGCGGAGCATTTCACGCAACGCAGCGAGCGGCTGCGCCAGATGCATGAGCAAGGTCTGGCAGGTGACGATGTCGAAGCTGTCATCGGTGAACGGGAGCTTGGTCGCGTCACCTTGGTGGAAGGAAATCAATTCCGGCGCGACGTGAGAGAAGGCGTGGCGAACTTTCTCCGGGGCCTCGGCGACCCAGCGCGGTTCGCGGTCAACGCCGACGAGCCGCGCGAGCGGACGCAGATACGGATAGAGCAATCGTGACCAGTGGCCGAGGCCGCCGCCGATGTCCGCGAGCGAGGCGGCTTCGTGCAGCCGCCAGCGCGCAGCCATGAGGTCGAGGAAGTCGCGGTTCCACCAGAAGTCGCGCTGGTCGCCGAACCATTCGTCGGAATGTGGCTGGTCGGACATAAGCTTGCCGCAGAAAATTTTCTGCGGCAAAACTTAGACGGAACGGGCGGAACTTACAGGATAAATTTTCTTCCTGAACTTTCTGCAGCTTCAGCGCGAACCGAAGGAACGTCCATAGCCACCACCTTGGCCCGACGGGCGTCCGCCAAAATGGCCCTCGTTGCCACCTTCGCGATTGCCGCTGACAGGTTGGGATCGTCCGCCGCCGTACTGAGGCCGGCCACCTTGCGGCGGGCGCGGCTGCGAGGAGGAGCCGTGACCATGACGCGGCGGGCCGGATTGGCCGCGCGGCTGGGGCCGACCCTGCTGTCCGCGTTGACGGCGCTCGTCGTCGGGCGGACTGCCCGCCGGGGCCGAGGCCGAATAATTAAATCCTTCGGCGCGTTTGCGGACGATGCCGCGACCGATGAAACGTTCCAACGCGCGCAGTTCGCTGCCATCTTCGGGTGTGACAAAACTGATGGCGTCGCCAATCGCGTTCGCGCGCCCGGTGCGGCCGATGCGGTGAACGTAATCCTCGACGTGCATCGGAAAATCGTAGTTCACGACGTGCGAAATGCCGTCCACGTCAATACCGCGCGCCGCGATGTCCGTGGCGACGAGCACGCGCACCACGCCTTCTTTGAAATCCTTCAACGCCTTGAGCCGCTGGTTCTGCGAACGGTTGGAATGCAGCGCGGCGGTCTTGATGCCTTTGCTTTCGAGACTGCGTGCGAGGCGATCCGCGCTGTGCTTCATGCGCGAGAAGACCAGCACCATGTCCATTTGCTCGTCCTTCAGCAGATGCAGCAGCAGCGAAGACTTCAAATGCTTGGGCACTTCGTACACGAGCTGCGTGACGGTTTCGGCGGGATTGGAGCGGCGGCCGATTTGAATCGTCTTCGGCGCGTGCTGAAATTCATGCGTGAGACTTTCGATCTCGCGCGACAAGGTGGCGGAGAACATCAACGTCTGCCGCTTCTTCGGCAGTTGCTGGATGATCCGGCGGATCGAAGGCAGGAAACCCATGTCGAGCATCCGGTCGGCTTCGTCGAGCACCAAGAATTGCAGCCCGGAGAAATCACCGTTGCGGCGGCCCATCAAATCCAGCAGGCGTCCCGGACACGCGATGATGATGTCGGTGTTGGAACGGAGCGCGCGGATCTGCGGGTTTTCACCCACGCCGCCGAAGACCGTGGCGACGGTCAATTGCAGATGCTTGGCGTAGGCGCGGACGTTTTCTTCGATCTGCAAAACCAGTTCGCGTGTCGGGGCGAGCACGAGCACGCGAGTGCGGCGATGCGGCCCCGGAGCCGGCGGCAGCGCGGCGAGCTTGGTGAGGATCGGCAGGGTGAACGCGGCGGTCTTGCCGGTGCCGGTCTGCGCGATGCCGATGAGGTCGTGGCCCGCGATGATCGGCGGGATGGCGGCGGTTTGAATCGGCGTCGGCTCGGTGTAACCGGCTTCGGCCACGGCTTGTAAAATGTTGGCGTCGAGACCAAGGCTGCGAAAAGGCATAATGGAAAAAAATATAACGGAAGCGCGGGTTGACGCGCAATGGTTGAAGGCTGCTGAAGAACGGACAACCGATTGAATTAACAACATCCCTCCCGGTCGCACGACACGCGCGCTTTCAGAAAGGTTCAGCGGACGGAAATCACTTCAAGCGCCAAGTGATGCGCGCCTTGTTCAGATCGTAGGGAGACATCTCCATCTTGACGCGGTCGCCGACGGTGAGGCGGACCCAGCGTTTGCGCATCTTGCCGCAGATCGTGGCCAGCACCTCGTGCTTGTTGGTCAGCTCGACGCGGAACATCGTTCCGGGCAATACCGTGGTCACGCGACCTTCGACTTCAATGTGTTCTTCTTTCATGGACGGGCTGGAAAACTGGCTGGTCTGTTGCAAATGGCCACATCCAGCAGACCATCAGACGGGACGAAGCAAAAAATGAAAAGGCGGAGTCCGGTTCAAACCGAACCCCGCCGTGAAATTTACAAAGGATTAATAACGGTTGCGACCGCCGCCGCCGCCGCCGCCGCCGCCGCCGCCGCCGCCGTAACCGCCGCCGCTGCCGCCGTATTCACGACGACCGCCGCCGCCGCCGCCGCCGGGGGCGCGCTCTTCACGGGGCTTGGCCACGTTGACCGTCAGGGCGCGTCCGTCAATGGACTTGCCGTTCATGCCGTCAATGGCCTTCTGGGCTTCTTCAGCGGAACCCATGGTGATGAAACCGAAGCCGCGCGGACGGCCGGTGGCGCGATCCATCATCAGATTGGTTTCGGTGACCGTACCGAACGCGGCAAACGCGTCCTGGAGGTCGTTTTCAGTGGTATTGAAGGAAAGATTTCCAACAAATAATTTATTGCTCATGTGATCTTAAACTGTCCGACAAACCGCGCTTTCCACAGACTGTTCCCGAACATCGGGTCTAAAATCATCACTGAACACAGTTCACTTGAAGATTCACCATGCCTTGAAAGAGACAAGCTATCTAACAGACGCACGGAGAGTCGTTGAATTCCGGGGGGATGGCAACAACTATTTGCAATTATCTTTTGGGCACCTAATGAACCACTTGGTTCGACTTATTTGATTTGAAGTGCATTCGCCCGGATGAGGTCCCGGTCTTTAAATGTTATTCCCGAAATCTTGTATTCACAAAGAACAATGACTTTTTGTTTCGTTCCTTCAGAATCGATATAAACCAAAGATACGACTGCCAATCCGGTGTCCTTCCCATACTTAAACCGAGCTAACGATGCCTAACTTTAATTAAATTAGGCGACCGCCAGTTCGTATGTTGAATACCGACCTTAAAATTGGCGTCCCTTCGTTCTTCTGACAGGTATCCACTTCTGATTTCAACCTGTCCGAAAAAATTTCAGAACGCACGGTCACCCCCGCAAACAGCGAAACACAAACGCCGGCGGCAGATTGCGCCAGACGATGGGCGTGGTTTCCACCTGCTTGAAATGCCGCTCCAACCGCTGCCGGAACCGCCGCGCCGGCGGCAGCCAGGCGGCATGCACGTAGGCGAAAGCAATGAATTGCCCCCCCGGTTTCAACGACCTGAGGATCGCCCGAAAAATCTGGTTTTGGAGACGCGGATGCATCGAACCCCACGCCAGCCCGCTCACAATGCAGTCGGCCAGCTCGCCATCCAGATGCTGTTTCAGATGCTCGGCCGAATCTTGCACGACCTCGCATTTGGGAAACCGGCGACGGAGAATGTCCGCATGAGTCGGATTCAGTTCCACCGCCAGCAGCCGTCCGCGACTGCTCAACCGTTTCAAAATCAATCCGGTAAAAGCTCCAGTGCCGGGGCCGAGTTCAACCACCGTGTCCGCCGGACGGATGTGACAGCTCTCCACCACCACGCGCGACAAGGCCTTGGAACTCGGCAAAATCGCGCCCACCTTCAACGGCTGGCGCACGAATTCACCAAGAAAATGCAGCGGGGAATCATCGTGCGGCCGGGGAGCATTTACCTTTCGCGCACGCTCCGACCGGGGCCGCGGACTGGCCACGCTGGTCTGCGGTTCACGAAGTTGGATGTAGTGGCGCATTGGCTCGGTCATTTCTGCCGGACATCCCGGCATTAGGCAAGCCCGGAACTGAAACTATTTTCCACCCCGACTTTTCCAACCGCATGGTTTTATCAACCCAGTGGCAACCGCCGCCCGAAGCGCTGAACCCTGAAACTCCGTGATTCACCTTCCCGCTTTGCCGAAGCGCGCCACCACCCTTTTCAAAAATTCGCCCGCCGCCCGCCCTGGCGGACGTTGCTGCCGCCACGCGGCCACAATCATGCGGCTGGGACGCGGCGCGGAAAACGAACGGTACTCCGGCACGTTGCCGCCCTCGGACTGCGCCGCCATCGCGGGAATCAGCGAGACGCCCAGCCCCGCGCGCACGAGCGCCTGGATCGTCTGGATCTGCGCGCTGCGAAAGCTGATGTTCGGATGCAGTTCGCGCCGGTCGCAGAACCGCAGCACCTGATCACCCAGGCAATGCCCCTCTTTCATGACGATGAGCCGTTCGCCCGCCAGATCCGCCGGATTCACCGAGCGCTTGCGAGTGAGCGGATGCCCCGGTGGCAGCGCGAGCAGCAGCTCCTCGGAAAATAATTCCCGCACCTCCAACTGTTCGTCCTGGAGGGGCTGGCTGGCCAGGGCGAAATCAATTTCATACGCGTGCGCCAGTTTCAACAACCGCGCCGTGGTGTCTTCCTGCACGACGATTTCCACGCCCGGATATTTTTCCATGAACTCCGCCAGCACGTCCGGCAGCAGATACGGCGCGATGGTCGGCAGCACCCCGATGGTCACCACCCCGCGCAACAGCTCCTTCGCGTCGGTCGCCTCGCGCTTCGCCGCATCCACTTCTTCCAGCACGCGCACGGCCCGCCGCAGGAAGGCTGCGCCATGCGACGTCAGCTTCACCGCGCGCTTCAGGCGGTCAAAGAGCTGTTCGCCCAGTTCGTCCTCGAGCTTTTGAATCTGCTGGCTCAGAGAAGGCTGGGAGACGTGGCATTGCTCGGCGGCGCGCGAGAAGTTTCCCGTGCGCGCCACCGCGACGACATAACGAAGCTGCTGCATTTCCATAGGCAATCTGTAATAGGTAGCGTCAGGCGTCCCCGCCTGACGTAGAGGGCGGCATCTTGCCGCCCGGCAGAAACGGTGAACATTTCAACCAACTCTCGAATTTTCCCAGGACACGGGATTTCCGTGAGTTTTTTCCGCCGGGCTGGATGCCTGCCGCCACAATCATAGGCAGCGCCTATCGTAACCACAGGAAGAAAGTATTTCAACTATGAGGCTGGCGCTGGTCTAATCTTGAAAACAAAATGCAAACCATGAATCAAAAACCAGCGCAGCTCACCACCACCGGCGGCAATCCCGTCGCCGACAACCAGAACTCCCTCACCGCCGGCGCGCGCGGCCCGCTGCTGATGCAGGATTATCAGCTGCTCGAAAAACTCGCGCACCAGAACCGCGAACGCATCCCCGAACGCACTGTTCACGCCAAGGGCACGGCGGCTTACGGCACGCTGACCATCACGCATGACATCACCCCATACTCCAAGGCCGCCGTGTTCAAGCCGGGTGCGAAGACCGAGGCCTTGCTGCGTTTCTCCACCGTGGCCGGCGAACGCGGCGCGGCGGATGCCGAGCGTGACGTGCGCGGTTTCGCGCTGAAATTTTACACCGAGGAAGGCAACTGGGATCTTGTCGGCAACAACACGCCCGTGTTCTTCGTCCGCGATCCGTTGAAGTTTCCCGACTTCATTCACACGCAGAAACGCCATCCCAAGTCCAATCTCCGCAGCACCACCGCCATGTGGGATTTCTGGTCGCTCTCGCCTGAGTCGTTGCACCAGGTCACCATCTTGATGTCGGATCGTGGCCTGCCGAAAAGTCTGCGCCACGTCAACGGCTACGGCAGCCACACCTTCAGCCTGATCAACGCTGCGAACGAACGCTTCTGGGTAAAGTTCCATTTCAAAACCCTCCAAGGCATCCAGACCCTGACCAACGCGGAAGGCGACGCGATCATCGCCAAGGACCGCGAAAGTTCGCAGCGCGATCTGTTCGAGGCCATCGAACGCGGCGAGTTTCCCAAGTGGAAATTTCAAATCCAAATCATGCCCGAGCAGGACGCCGAGACGTATCGCTGGAATCCGTTCGACCTCACGAAAGTCTGGCCGCACAAGGATTACCCGCTGATTGATGTGGGCGTTTTGGAATTGAACCGCAACCCGGAAAATTATTTCGCCGAGGTCGAGCAGTCGGCTTTCAGTCCTTCGAACATTGTTCCCGGCATCGGTTTCTCGCCGGATAAAATGTTGCAGGCACGCATCTTCTCCTACGCCGACGCGCATCGTTATCGCGTCGGGACGCACTACGAAATGCTCCCGGTCAACCGTCCCAAGAACGCTGCGCATACCTATCACGCCGACGGCCCGATGCGCTTCGATGCACCCAAAGGCACCGACGCCTACTACGAGCCGAACAGTTTCGGTGGACCGAAGGAAGATAAGCGTTTTGCCGAGCCGCCGTTGAAAATCTCCGGCGACGCCGACCGCTACAACCATCGCGATGGCAATGACGACTACACGCAGCCCGGCGACTTGTTCCGTCTGATGAAGCCCGACCAGCAGCAGCAGTTGTTCAACAACATCGCCGCCGCCATGGCCGGGGTGCCGGAAAACATCGTGCAGCGTCAGCTCGTGCATTTCCACAAGGCCGATCCCGCCTACGCCGCCGGTGTGGCGAAGGCGGTGGGCGTGAAGAACGGCGCGGTCGAAAAGTAACGCAAACGGAGCGCGGGTCTGCGACCCGCAGCAACTCTGCTTGAAACAGATGCCTTGAAGAATCCGACGCGGCTCTTGTGATCCACCTGCTGCGGCTCACAGAGCCGCGCTCCTAAAAATTATGCAAACCCTCACCACCACCGCTGAAGAGCAGCGTTACGCCGAGTTGCAGCAACGTGCGCTCGACCACGCGCGCCACGGCGAAACCGAAGCGCTTGCCCTGATGTTGCAGCACGGCCTGCCCGTGAATCTCGCCGACGCCAAGGGCCAGACCCTGCTCATGCTCGCCAGCTACAACGGCAATTTGGAAACCACCCGGATGCTCCTCGAACGCGGCGCGGACGTGGATCGCCGCAATGATCGCGGCCAGACTCCGCTTGGCGGCGTGGCGTTCAAGGGCTATGAGGAAATCGTCGCCCTGCTCCTGAAACACGGCGCAGACATTGACGCCGACAACGGCGGCGGCATGACCCCGCTGATGTTTGCCGCCATGTTTGGGCGCATTAAAGTTGTCGAGCAACTCAAGGCGCACGGAGCCTCCCTGCGACGTCGCAATCGCCTGGGAATTTCCGCCCGCTGGTTGGTGGGCATTTCACAATTCATCGCCCGGCTCCGCGGCCAACCTCAAACCCAGCCCGCCATTTAACCACCGGCCACTATGCCAAACCAATTCCCATCACTCATCACCCCCGACGCTCAAACCGGTCTGGCCCTGGCCGCCCGGCTGGCCCACGCGGGCGGCGGCGCAACAAATTCCATCGGCTGCTGGCTCAGCGGATGCGTGAACTTGATCCGCCACGCGTGTAAACACAGCGGCAGATCCGCCACGCCCAGCGTCTGTTTGTCGCCGAGTTTTTTGCCGGGCAGATAAACCGGATCGCCGACCACGGGAAAACCCAGATGCCAGAGATGCACGCGGATTTGATTCGTCCGCCCGGTCAGCGGCCGCGCCTCCAGCAACGTGGTGCCGTCAGACAGACGCTGGCTCACGCGAAATTCCGTCCGCGCCGAATCGCCAGTCAACTCGTCCACCGTACGTGAACCCAGCTCCCCCGACTCCGTGCTAATGGGCGCATCGCAACTGAAAGCCTCCGCTTCCGGCCGGCCTTGCACGCGGACGAGATAAACTTTCTCCACCTGCCCGCGCTCGAATTGCGGCTGTAACTTTCCCGCGAAGTGCCGCGTGCGCGTCACCAGCACGATCCCGGTGGTGTTGGCGTCCAGGCGGTGCGCCGGGTGCGGCTTCTGCGGATGATACGCAGCGTTGAGCAAGTGCTGGAGCGTGTTGCGATAAAATCTTCCGCCCGCGTGCATCGGCAGCGGCGCGGGTTTGTTCAACACGATCAACGCCTCGTCTTCGTGCAAAATTTCCACCGCACCATTCACGTCCGGCTCCGTCACGTTTGGAAAAACATGCCGGTAGCGCTGGCCGGCGCGAACCACTTGGCTCGCAGAAATCTTCTCCCCTTCCAGATTCACAATCAGTCCGCGCGCACATTCCGCCTCCCAATACTCGCGCGAAACGTTCTTCACCACGCGGCACAGCATCTCCAGCAAAGTCTTGTTGTCGCAATCTTCCGGAACATTGAGCGGCTTGTAGCTGTCGCGCGGCACGCTGCCCGGCAGCGGCGTCACCGCCCGGCGAATCGCCTCATGCCTCTGCCCAATGCTCAACGCCATCTGCTGCGCGGGCGTCTTGAAACAATAGGGACAGGACTGGCCCGACACGTAGCGTTCATCGGCCTGATCCGCCTCGGTCAACGGCGTCTGGCAGCGGAAACATTGCTCGGCCTCCGTCTCCTGCAAGCTCGGATCGAGACCGACGCGCTGATCAAAGACAAAACACTCGCCGTCGTAATGCGCGCCGCCACATTCCTCGAAATACTTCAGGATGCCGCCGTCGAGCTGAAAAATATTTTTGAACCCCTCGCGCTCCATGAACGGCCCGGCCTTCTCGCAACGAATCCCGCCCGTGCAAAACATCACGATGGGCTGCTCTTTCAATTCAGGCGGCAGCCTGCGAACGGCCTCGGGAAAATTCCGGAAATGATCCACGCCGATGGGCCGCGCGTTCTTGAATGTGCCCAGCTTCACCTCGTAATCATTGCGCGTGTCGAGCAACGTCACCGCACGGCCTTCATCCAGCCATTGCTTGAGCTCCTTCGCCGCGAGCTTCGGCGACGTCCGCTCCGCCGGGTTGATGCCCTCGACGCCGAACGCGATGATTTCCTTTTTGAGCCGCACCAGCATCCGGCGGAACGGCTGATGATCCGTGATGCTCACCTTGGGTTGCAAATCCGCCAGCCCCGGGATGCGCCGCAACTCCGCGAGCAGCAGCTCAATTTTTTCCCGCTCGCCCGCGACGAACAAATTGATGCCTTCCACGCTCAGGAGAATCGTGCCCTTGAGTTCCCAGCCCTGGCAGAGCGCCAGCAGCCGCGCCCGCAACGAACGCAGCTCCGGCAGCGCGGCAAATTTATAGGCGGCAATGTTGGCAAACTTCTTCATCAAAGCAGCGGGCAGCTTACCGGAATCAACGCGCGAAGCCAACGGCAAGAAATTGTAGCGGTGGGCGTCCCGCCTGCCGTAGAGGGCGGCATCTTGCCGCCCGGAAAAACGCTCCGAACATTGGACAGTCTCCGTCTTTCTCCAAGCTGCCGGCGATTGCAGCGCCAGTCCGCCGGGCTGGAAGCCACGGCTCTACGGCAGCCAGGATGGCTGCCGCTACGTTGTAGCGGCACGCTTCCAGCGTGCCAGTGACGGCGACATCCTGTCACCAGCCCCTATTTTCCCACCGCAATCCCCAATACATTCGCCACCGCCCGCTCGCGGCCATCGGTCGGGGCGTTGAGGATTTCCATTTTATCTTTGCCCGCCACGCGCACGGCCATCACCGAACTGCCGCCGCCATCCAGATTCAGCGCCTGCCGGCAGCCCAGCCGCAACATCTCCGCCGCCAGTTCGTCATAGCTCATGCCGACGGCGACACCCGGCTTGCGTCCATCCACGACGAGAATCGTCA
>JAYWBR010000289.1:0-4537 GCA_043781315.1 Verrucomicrobiota bacterium
TGCTTCGCCGCAAAGCCGGCTGCAAGCCGGCGCTCCCGCCGCCAGCCGCGCCCGGGTCAGTCCTGGTCCTGCTACCCTCACCCGACTTTAATCACACCCTGGCAGGCGGACGAGCGGATTATCGGTTTGATTCCCCGCTGCTGCCTGGCTATCATCACGCTGTTTTCTGGATGTCCCTCAAATTACAACTTGAGGGTGAAGCGTGGTCGGCCGTGTTGGAAGACCTGGCCCGCGCGCTCGGCAAAGAAGGCTCCCCGCTGCGGCTTTGTCTCATCGGCTTGGCGGCCTGTCTTTTCGGCGGCATGGACGGGCGCACGTCCGCCGACCTGGACATTTGGAAGCCGGCCAGCGATTACGACCGGAGCGAATTGAAGGCGGCGGCGGAAACAGCCGGCCTGCTGTTTGATCCCAAGCAAACGCTGGAGCCCGACCGGCCGTATTTGCAATTGGTTGAGCCAGGGTTGACGCAGTTGGGCGCGTTTGAGCCGGTGTTCATCGAGCGCATCGGGAGACTGCATCTTTGTCGTCCGCCGGTGGAAAATCTCATCGCCGCCAAACTCATCCGCGCCGAGCCGAAAGATCTGGGCGACATCCAGTTTCTCGTGAGCCGCCATCGTCCCGATTTGCAGCGCGTGCGCGAAATTATTGCGGAGTTTAATTTACGAGCCCGCGAACGCGCCTCGGAAAATCTGGTGTATCTCGACGTATTGGAAACCTGAACATGAATGCCCGTGAAGAAGAACTGACCGCCCGCGCCTTGCTGGCCGATCCGGCGCAGGTGAACCTTTATTTTCATCAGAAGCGCTGGGCGGAACTCGCGGCGCTGGTCCGCTTTGCCCGGCGGGATGTGCCCGTGGAACTCGCGCAAACAGATCCCGCGCTCTATCGCCTGTTGCGCGAACAAATCACGCGCTTCTTCCTGCGCGGCGGCGACGTGCTCTCGCTGAAGAAACTGGAAACGCTGGCGCGTAACTGACTCAACGAGCCGGCTCGGCAATCAAATCATAGTCCGTGTGGCCGACAACTTTCACTTCCGCAAACTGGCCGACTGGCACCTTGCCGCGCACATAAACCCGGCCGTCTATGTCCGGCGCGTCCGCCTCGCCGCGGGCGACCAGGAAATTTTGAATTTTGAATTTTGAATTTTGAATTTCCGCCTCGCGGATCAAACCATGTTCCCAGGAACTCACGTTGGCGCTCTGCAACTGTTTCGCGTTTGCCTCGCCTTCGACCAGCACCTTGATCGTGCGGCCCACGAAGGATTCGGAAACTTGCCGGGCGATCTTATGCTGCGTGGCCATCGCGCGGTCACGGCGTTTTTGTTTCACCTTGTCGGTGAGCTGGCCGGCCATGGCGCCGGCGCGCGTGCCATCTTCTTTCGAGTAGGTGAAAATGCCGAGCCGCTCGAACTTCGTTTCCTCGATGAAATTGAGCAGTGATTGAAAATATTCCTCCGTCTCGCCGGGGAAGCCCACGATGAACGTCGTGCGCAGCGCGATGCCCGGCACGCCTGCGCGGATTTTGCGCATGAGGTCCACGATGTATTGCTGCGAGGTTTCGCGGCGCATCCGTTCGAGCATGTTCTCGTGGATGTGCTGGAGCGGGATGTCCACGTAGCGCGCGACCTTCTTGCACTCGGCGATGGTCTGGATCAATTCATCCGTCCAGTGCGCGGGATGCGTGTAGAGCAGGCGAATCCAGAAATCGCCTTTCAACGAATTCAGCTCGCGGATCAGTGTGCAGATCGTGGTGGCATCGGCGGGCAGCGATTTCGCGGCGGCGGAAAACTTTTCCGGCGAGGAAATCGCGCGGCTGTGATTCGGGCGCAGGTCGAGGCCGTAGTAAGTCGAGTCCTGCGAAATCAGGTTCAGCTCCTTCACGCCGTCCGCAATGAGCGCCTTCGCTTCGGCCACGATGTCCTTTTGCGTCCGGCTGCGATGCGTGCCGCGCATCCGGGGGATGATGCAAAAGCTGCACGGGTGGTTGCAGCCCTCGGCGATTTTGACGTAGGCGAAATGTTTCGGCGTCAGGCGAAAGCGCGGCGTCTCAAAGTCCGGGATGAAGGTCGGGCGCGCGGTGACGTCCAGAATTGGCGATTGCCGATTGGCGATTGCCGATTGGGGAGCGATGACGGTTTTGGTCTTGCCGAATTTTTCCGAGCCGCGCAGGGATTCTTCTTTTTCGTGTTCGGACAGATCGCGGTTCTTCTCCAGTTCGTTCAGCCGCCCGACGACCTTTCCCTTCGAGGTTGAGCGTTGAATGTTGAGCGTTGAATGTTCGCTTTTAATCTTTTCTGCGCGATTGGCAACAGCCCTGCCCACGATGTCGCCGACTTGCGCGACCTGGTCAATGCCCATGAACGCGTCCACTTCCGGCATGAGCTTGGGCAGTTCGTCGCGAAACCGCTGCGAGAGACAGCCCGAGACAATCACGGCCTGACCACGGTTGTTCGCTTCGCGCAGCTCGACGGATTCCAGAATCGTGTCCACGCTCTCCTCCTGCGCGGAGTCAATGAACGAGCAGGTGTTCACGATGACCGCGTCGGCCTGCGTGGCGTCGTTGGTGATTTCCACGCCGCTTTTCATCAGCGAGCCGAGCATGATCTCGGCGTCCACCAGATTTTTGGCGCAACCGAGCGAGATCAGACCCACGCGCAACGGACGTTCTACGGAATGTTTTTTCATCAAAGGGCAGAATCTTACGGCAGGCAGCCGGCGGAAGCAACTTCGGCCCGAGTTGGTTTCAACCGGCCGGGGATCCCCGCGACAAAATAATTCAAATGGTCTTGCCATCACCCGACGCGGGCATCATATTTTGCCGACTGAAAAGGCAAATTTATGGCTGATGCTGCAAACAAATATCCTGAGAATATCACCGGCAAATTTTACGTGGACAACCAGTGCATTGACTGCGACCTGTGCCGCGAAACCGCTCCTGACAATTTCAAACGCAACGACGACGGCGGCTACTCCTTCGTCTATAAGCAGCCGGAAAACCCGGAGGAAGAGGCCCGCTGCAAGGAAGCCAAGGAAGGCTGCCCTGTGGAAGCCATCGGCGACAACGCCTGAACTTTCCCCCCCAACGGACCGAAGGGCTGCGACCTGGCTATTGCCCGAGCCGGGCGGCGGGCAGGTAAATGGTGAAGGTGGTTCCCACCCCGCTGCGGGTGCGGACATGTAACGCCCCTTTGGCTTCCTTGACCAGCCGCTGAACGATGTTCAGTCCCAGTCCCGTGCCTTGCCGGGCGTTTTTAGTGGTGAAGTACGGTTGGAAAATCTTGGGCAGGATTTCTGCCGGGATGCCCGGGCCGTTGTCCCGCACGGTAAATTGCAACAGCGGCAGCGTGGCGGCGAAATGCTCCACATTGAGCAGCCGCGACTCCGGCCCGTCCCGGAGTGCCGCCAGATCCAGCGGCTCGTGCAGCACGCGGGCCTCGATGTGAACGCGCTGGCTCTGATTGGAAGCTTGGAAGGCATTCACCGTCAGGTTGAGCAGGATTTGAATTAAGTCGGTGCTGTTGATTCGCACACCCATGTCTTCCCGCAACGGCGCGACGGCAAAACTGTTCTCGCCGAGACTCGGATGCACGCTGATCAAATGCGTCAGATCGTGGAGCAGTTGGTTGACGCCGACCCGGGGCGCCTCCTCATGCTGGCGGCGGAGGAGGCTTAGATAGCGGCGGGAAATCTCAATGCAGTTGGTGGTCTGCCGGGTGATGATCTTGAGCCGCTCCTTGACGAATTCCAACTCCTCCACTTCGAGCCGCGTGGCGTTGCCGATCCGCTGACTCATCAACTGGACAAATCCCGAGATGACCGTGAGCGGGCCGTTGATGTCGTGGATGATGCTGGCGTAAATCTCGCCGCGCGTCTGGGCCATCTGCTCCTGCATCTTGTGATGCTGCAACTCCACCAGCAACTGTTCCAACTGCTCGGCGTTGTTGTGGACTTCGCTTTCGAGCGTATGCCGTTGCATGGCGGCGGCCACGGCGGCGCGCAGCGCGACGATGTCGAACGGCTTGTTCAAGTAGTCGCAGGCCCGCAGCTTGAGCGCCTGCCGCATGGTTTCCGTCGTTTCAAACGCCGTCATCATGATCGCCTCGATGTCGGGATCCACATATTTCAAGCGTTCCAACACCTCGATGCCCGACATGCCCGCCATGCGGATGTCCAGGATGGCCAGGTGGATTTTGTTTTTTTGGACGAGGGCAATCGCCTGCGGCCCGCTGGCGGCCATGAGAATGTTGTAGTCCTCCTTGAAAATCACCCGCAGCGCCTGGCGCGGCCCGTCCTCGTCATCCACAATCAGCAGGGTGTTGCGGGGGCGCGTGGCCGGCAGGGCGATCTTGGTCGCCGGCGGCACCGATTCAAGTGAAATGTTGGCAGGCATCTTCGTTCTGAGCGTGTAACTGCGTTATAGGCGGATGATCATTTTGGGCGGCATATTTGTATCGGATGAACCGGACACGACAAGCAAAAATCAGGGCGCTTCTATCTGACGATCAGTCGGGGTGTTCAAAAATCTCGTTGTCGTGAGC
>JAYWBR010000290.1:0-4531 GCA_043781315.1 Verrucomicrobiota bacterium
ATTTTTCTGCCGGGACGAATGATTTTAGGGGGCGTGGTTCCAGTCACGGCGGGGCGGGCTGATTGCCGGTTGGCCCGGCGGGACGAAGGCGCAATGGGGCAATGAAGGGTCGCCGTCGGCAAACAGTTTTGAAGTTGCGACGGTGTCTTGGACTGCGGGGGCAAGCGCAGCGCGACCCCGCTTTGGGGAGGGCGCTCAAGTCTTCGGATGCGCGTCACGCGGTGCGAAAGCGCCGTCGCCGCTGCCGCTCTGCCGGCGCAGTCCATGACGCCAAACCAAACTCATAGGAGATGACGTGAGGAGGCTCAAATTAAATTGGGAATAGTTTGAGTCTCGTCACCTCGTCTCCTACAAAATATTTTTCTGCCGGGACGAATGTTTTTATGGGGCGTGGTTCCAGCCACGGCAGGACGGGCTGATTTCCGGTTGGCCCGGCGGGACGATGGCGCAATGGGGCAAGGAAGTGTGGCCGTCGGCACAGCCCTTGTGTTTTCGCCGGACCGCGACTCTGTGAGTCGCAGCGCGCACGACGGACGGAACGGTTCGGAGATTTTGGGAACGCTCGGCAGTTGAGTGGCTGCTGCGGGTCACAGACCCGCGCTCCAAGGCGGCGGAGTTCGGCGCAAGCGTGCCGACCGCTGCCCTCATTGGGGTACGCCAGGCTTTGGTTTCTCAGACACCGCCGGTCTCCATTCATTCAAGCTTTTCTCATCCCGCTCCGGTGCGGCGGTGAGTTGCAACAACTCCATCGCTTCGCCAATCAGGTAAAGCGAACCGGCGATGACCACGAAGGCTTCGTCGGCCGCAACTTCCAAGGCGGCGGACAACGAAGCGCAACTTGCCACCGCCGCCGCTGAATTGGCCGCGCGGCAAAATGCCGCCAGTTCGGCCGGCGCGGCGGTGCGTTCGCTTTTCACCGGCACGACAATAATCTTGCTGGCCAGCGGCGCGAGTATGTCGCACATCGCGCGGCAATTTTTGTCGCCCAGAATTCCCAGGATGAGCGTGAACGGAGCGCCGGTCTCCGACCCGGCGGGTTTCCCCGCGCGCCGAGCCGGGTCGGAGACCGGCGCTCCGGCCCGCAGAGTAGCGCGCAAAGCTTCCGCGCCGTCGGGATTATGCGCACCGTCCAGCAGAATTTTTTGTCCCGACGGCCGGGTGATAAGCTGCATTCGCCCCGGCCAGTTCACGGCGGCCAATCCGTCGCGGATGGATTTTTCACCGACGGGAATTTTAGTTTGCAGCACTTCCACTGTGGCGACGGCGAGCGCGGCGTTGAGTTGTTGATGTTCGCCGGGCAGGGGAAGTGAAGTGTGAAACGTGAAAGGTGAAACGTGATCTGCGTTGACGAGTGTCAGCGGTGAATTTTGTTCGCGGGCGACGGCTTGGATGACTTGCAGCGGCCCGCTTTTTTCTTCAGCTGTCACCACCGGCACGCCGGGCTTGATGATGCCGGCCTTCTCCGCCGCGATTTTTTCCAGCGTGTCGCCGAGCCATTGCTGATGATCCAGGCCAATGTTCGTAATCACGCTCGCCAGCGGGGTGACAATGTTGGTCGCATCAAGCCGTCCACCGAGGCCGGTTTCCCAGATCACGAGATCGCACCTCTGCTCCGCGAAATAGCGCAGCGCCATGATGGTGGTGAACTCGAACAACGTGGGTAAGGCCTGCCCGCCCGTCGGAACGCCGATCTCCGAATCGGCCTGTTGCTGGTTGGAACCGGGCCGATTCGGAGATCGGCGCTCCGCGCTGGCTCGCAATTCATCCACCAACCGCACCACGTCCGCCTCGCTGATGAGCTGGCGGTTGACCTGAATCCGTTCGCGAAAGGAAACCAGATGCGGCGAGGTAAACAACCCCACGCGCAAACCCGCCGCGCGATAAATGCTTTCCAGCATCGCACACGTCGAGCCTTTGCCATTGGTGCCGGCGACGTGGATGAAGCTGAGTTTGTCCTGCGGATTGTCAACGCGGGCGGCAAGTTGGCGGGCGGTTTCCAGACCGAACCGCGCGCCGAACACTTGTAGGCCGTTGAGAAATTCAACGGCGCGGTGGTAGGCTTCGTGGCTGGCCAAAATTTCGGACATGAGCGTCCAACTATTTGGTTTCCCGAGACCGTCGCACCACCACCTCCACCGCCGCCTTGTTCTTGGCGATGGTGTTCGCGGGCAGGATGCCGCGCCAGTTCACGCCGGGATAAATCACCGCGCCGCGACCGATGATGCTGCCAGGGTTGAGTACGGTGTTGCAGCCGATGTCGCAGCCGTCGCCAAGCAGCGCGCCGAATTTCCGCAGGCCGGTGTCGCGCGGCGTGCCATCCACTTCCACGGTGACGTTGCCCTTGAGCGATTTGACGTTGGACAGAATCGAGCCGGCGCCCATGTGCGCCTTGTGGCCGAGAATGGAATCGCCGACGTAATTGAAGTGCGGCACCTGGCAGCCGTTGAAGAGCAGCGCGTTCTTCAACTCGCAGGAATTCCCGATCACGCAGCCGTCGCCGATGATGACGCCTTCGCGCAGATAGGCGTTGTGGCGGATCTCGCAGTTGCGCCCAATGATGGCCGGGCCTTTGATCATCACGCCGTCTTCCAGCACCGTGCCTTCGCCGATGAAAACATCCTTGCCGATGAACGCGCGGCCTTCGCAGCGGTTGTGCAGGCCGGGCTTCAGGTTGGCGGCGAGGTAGGCGGAAATTTTCGGCAACGCCTCCCAGGCAAATTCGCAGCCGTCGAAAATCGCGGCGTGTTCCGTTTGTGAAAGGTCAAATAGCTCGGCTGGTTTGAACATGGCGGCAGGTTAGCGCGGTTTGAATTTTTTGGAACTGGTTTTTTGAAAGGGAGCGCGGCTGTGTCCCACGCCGCGCGGGATCAGCCGCAGCAACTGCGCAAGGAGTGGGCGTGGGCACATATTGAAGCGGCTTGAACTTCTCGCGTGCTGCGGCTGGTCGCTGCGACACAGCCGCGCTCCACCCGAAACCGCGCTGGAATAATGCGCCGCAATCAGGGAGACTCGGTGCCGAATGAAAGATGACAAAATATCCGCGCGCCTCATGGCCGCCGCTGAATTGCTGGAGCAGGTCGCCGGCAATCGTGCGCTGCTGGCGGCAATGTCGGTCGAGGACCGGACGCGGCTGCTCAAGGCGGCGGGTGACATTTACTGCCCGGATGTCAGCCAGCGTCGGCGTTTGGTGAAAGCCAGTGTACGCGAGCGCAAGGCCGCGAAATTGAATCGCGATCAGAGCGTGCTTTCCGAAACCGGCATCCGCGCGCTGCGCCGCAAGCCCGTCTTCACCACGCCGAACCTGCCGCCACCGCCGGAGATTGAACCGCAAGAAATTACCGACGACCCCGACTTTCGCGAAGTCGTCGAGCCGCAGAACTGTTACATCTGCAAAAAAGATTATTCGACAATCCACCATTTCTACGACCAGCTCTGCCCGCCGTGCGCGGAGTTGAATTTCCGCAAGCGCACCGAACTGGCGGACTTGAAAGGGCGCGTGGCTTTGCTCACCGGCGGACGCGTGAAGATTGGTTATCAGGCGGGCATCAAGCTGCTGCGCGCCGGGGCGCAGCTCATCGTCACCACGCGTTTCCCGCGCGACTCGGCGGCGCGTTATGCGCAGGAGCCGGACTTCGCCGAGTGGGGTCATCGGCTGGAGATTTTCGGACTCGATCTGCGGCACACGCCGAGTGTGGAAGCGTTTTGTCGGCACTTGATGAAGACGCGCACGTGGCTGGATTTCATCATCAACAACGCCTGCCAGACCGTTCGTCGTCCGCCGGATTTTTACGAACACATGATGGCGAATGAGCACGGGGCGTTGAGCGACCTGCCGGAAAACGTTCGCCATCTGCTCGGCGCGTACGAGGGTTTGCGCGGCTACCACTTGTTGCCGGAGTCAGGTAGGGCTGACCTGCCGGTCGGCCAGGACGCGCAGCAGCGCGTCCCTACCAAGTTTGTTGAAGACTCGCTCGCCGGCCTTACTCACGCAGCGGCGTTGTCGCAGGTGCCGTTGCTGCTGGAGGAATTGCAGGCGCAGAAAAGTTTGTTTCCCGAGGGCAAGCTCGATCAGGATTTGCAGCAGGTGGATTTGCGCGAGCGGAATTCGTGGCGGCTGATGATGGCGGAAGTTCCATCCGTGGAACTGCTCGAAGTGCATCTGGTCAACGCCATCGCGCCGTTCATCCTGAACGCGCGGCTCAAACCGCTGATGCTCCGCTCGCCGGAACGCGACAAGCACATCGTCAACGTCTCCGCCGTGGAAGGGCAGTTTTATCGCAAGTTCAAGACGACGCGGCATCCGCACACGAACATGGCCAAGGCCGCGCTCAACATGATGACGCGCACGGCGGCGGCGGATTACCACGCCGACGGCATCCACATGAACGCGGTGGACACCGGTTGGGTGACGGACGAAGACCCGGCGCACATCGCCACGCGCAAGGTGGCGGAGCACCGGTTTCATCCGCCGCTGGACATTGTGGACGGCGCGGCGCGGATTGTGGACCCGATCATCGCGGGGATCAATTCA
>JAYWBR010000291.1:0-4531 GCA_043781315.1 Verrucomicrobiota bacterium
CAACGCCCCTGCCACGATGCCTGCCGGGGCAATTTCCAGCTTCAGCAACCGCCACTTTTTCGAGGTGTTCAGGATGCGTTGGTAGAGAGTTGTCATCAGTGGCCGTCTTTCAGACGCAAGGACTTCAATTTTATTTAAAACATTTTCCGGCTTGTTGGCTCGAGGATACCCGGATCGGTTGCCAAAATCAAACCAAGGCATTGACACATTTAGCCCAGTCAAAACCCTTGACCCCAATGAAGCCCTTGCTTGAAGATTATTATTGTGAACACCGCAACTAATCCATTCGTGGCATTGGGCTGCTCATTTTGGAGAAAAGCGACGCCTTTGCTCGCGCTGGCGCTTGGCCTTGCGGTGCCGGGCAGCGCAGCCGACAAAACTACCCTGGCTGCCAGCGGCGCTCCCAAAGCAAGTTATTATCATCAGATCCGCCCCATCCTCCAAGCCAATTGCCAGGGCTGTCATCAGCCAGCGAAAGCCAAAGGCGGCTACGTGATGACCGATTTCAAGAAGTTGCTCGCTGGTGGTGAGAACGAAGGTGCGGCGATTGACCCCGCCCATCCCGACAAAAGTTCCATGCTGAAAATGGTCACGCCCGAAAATGGCGAGGCCAGCATGCCCAAGGGAAAGCCCGCGTTGCTGGCATCCGATGTCGCGTTGATCCGTTCGTGGATCGAGCAAGGCGCACAAGATGACACGCCTGTAGATGCCAAAAAACATTTCGATGCCGAGCATCCGCCGATTTACTCGCATCCTCCCGTCATCACCTCGCTCGATTATTCTCCCGACGGAAAACTTCTGGCGGTGGCAGGTTTTCACGAAGTGCTCCTTTATGAAACGAACAGCACGAAACTGGCGGCGCGCCTAATCGGACTTTCCGAGCGCGTGCAATCCTTGCGCTTCTCGCCCGATGGCAAATGGCTCGCGGTGACGGGCGGCGATCCGGCGCGATTGGGTGAAGTCCAAGTCTGGGATGTCGCCAAGCGCAAGCTCGTCGTCTCCGCGCCGATCACTTACGACACGCTCTACGGCGTGAGCTGGTCGCCCGACAGCAAGCTCATCGCGTTCGGCTGCGCCGACAACACGGTGCGCGCCATCGAAGCTACATCGGGAAAACAAGTCATGCAGATGGGCTCGCACAGCGATTGGGCGTTGAGCACCACCTTCTCGATCAAGGGCGATCACGTCATCTCCGGCGGGCGCGATATGAGCGTAAAGCTGACCGAAGTCGCCGAACAGCGTTTCGTGGACAACGTCACTTCGATCACACCCGGCGCACTCAAAGGCGGCGTGATGGCACTGGCCACGCATCCCAAGTTTGATGAAATCGTCGCCGCTGGTTCAGATGGGTTGCCGAAAGTCTATCGGATTTTCCGCGAAGTGAAACGCGAGATCGGTGACGACGCGCAATTCATCGCGGATCTTTTTCCGACGACAGGCCGCGTGTTTAGCGTGCGATTCAGTGCCGACGGCAAACGCATCGCGTATGGCGGCGGCTTGGACCGTTCCGGCGAACTGGTCGTGTGCAGCTACGATTACACGAATGAAGTGCCGAAGTCGTTGCGCGATCTCATGGGCAAAGTTCCCAACCAACGGAAGCCCGAGGAGCAAAAGCAGCTCGACGATTACAAGAAGCAAGGCATCCACGAAATCGCGCGCGCGGCCGTCACGAACTCGGAGATTTACTCCATCGCATTCAGTCCCGATGGAACTAAAATCATTGCCGGCGGGTCGGACGGGATGGTGCGCATCTTCAACGCGACGAACGGAGCAATCATCCAGCAGTTTGTTTCCGTGCCGATCACGAAAGGAACAATTGTCGCCGCCAAACCCGCCTGGGCTGCACGTTCAATCAAAAATGTCGAACAGCCTTTTGCTCCCGAGTCATTGCCCGAGGGGGCGAAGGTCGTTTCTCTGGAATCGCAGCCAGCGAAAATCAAGCTGGCCAGCGCGAACGAATGCGTGCAATTGCTCGTCACCGCCCGGCTCGAAACCGGCGACACCGTGGACGTGACGCGGATGGTGAAGTTCTCCATCAACACAAACACCGCAGACATTTCTGCGCGCGGAATTTTGCGTCCGCTCAAAAACGGCAGCACCAAGCTGACCATCGCGCTGGAGAACAAGTCCATCCAAGTGCCGGTGGAAATCGCCGGGCAAGCCAGCGGTTTCCAGGCTGATTTCATCCGCGACGTGAATCCGACCATTGCCAAGCTCGGATGCAGCGCTGGCACTTGCCACGGAGCGAAAGAGGGCAAGGGCGGATTCAAGCTCTCGCTCCGCGGTTACGATCCCGAGACCGATTTGCGCGCGTTGACGGACGATCTTGCATCCCGCCGCGTCAACCTCGCGTCGCCTGATGACAGTTTGATGTTGCTTAAAGCCGTGGCGGAAGTGCCGCATGAAGGCGGACGCCGGACGACCGTGGACAGCAAGTATTACCAGATTCTCCGGCGCTGGATCGCGGACGGCGCGACCTTGGATATGAAATCGGCGCGCGTGGTGAAGATTGAAATTTTCCCGCAAGATCCCGTCGCGCAAAAGATCGGCTCGCGCCAACAGATGCGCGTGGTGGCAAGTTACGCCGACGGCGTGACGCGCGATGTCACGGCGGAGTCGTTCATCGAAAGCGGCAACACTGACGTGGCTTCGATAGACACGTCGGGGCTAGTGACCACATTGCGGCGCGGCGAAGCGCCCATGCTGGCGCGTTACGAAGGTAGCTATGCCGCCACCACACTCACGGTAATGGGTGATCGCTCGGGCTTCGTTTGGAAAGAACCGACGTCGTGGAGCAAGATTGACGAGCTCGTCGCCGCCAAGTGGAAGCGCATGAAGATCGAGCCGTCTGAACTTTGTACCGACCTCGAATTCATCCGACGCGTTTATCTCGACCTGACGGGTTTGCCACCGTCGCCGGAGGAGATTCAATCATTCTTGAGCGACGCACGCGAAACACGGGTCAAGCGCGAAGCTCTGGTGGATCGCCTGATCGGCAGTCCGGAGTATGTGGATTTCTGGTCCAACAAATGGGCCGATCTGCTGCAATGCAACAGCAAGTTTCTCGGCAACGAAGGCGCGGAATCGTTCCGCGCCTGGATTCGCAGCGAGATTGCCACCAACACACCTTACGATCAGTTCACTCGAAAAATTCTCACCGCATCGGGATCAAACCGCGAGAATCCCGCTGCGAATTATTGGAAGATTTTGCGCACGCCAACGGAAGCGATGGAAAACACCACTCACCTGTTTCTCGCCACCCGGTTCAATTGCAACAAGTGTCACGACCATCCGTTCGAGCGCTGGACTCAAGACCAGTATTATCATCTGGCCGCATCCTTCGCACAGGTCACGCTGAAAAAAGATCCGCAGAGCGAAAAGAAAAAGATTGAGGGCACGGCGGTGGAAGATGCCAAGCCGCTTTATGAAATCGTCGAAGACGCGGAGAAGGGTGACGTAAAACATGATCGCACCGGCAAAATCTCTCCGCCCAGCTTCCCCTACCCCGCGCAGCACGAGAAGGCGGAAAAAGCCACGCGCCGCCAGGAACTCGCGGACTGGATCAGTTCACCGGACAACCGTTATTTCGCATCCAGTTACGCAAACCGTTTGTGGGGTTATCTCACCGGCGCAGGCATCATTGAACCGCTCGACGACACGCGCGCTGGCAATCCGCCCCGCAACCCTGCCCTGCTTGATCATCTCACGCGCGAGTTCGTGGACAGCAAGTTCAACGTCCGTCATCTGATGCAGCTCATCTGCAAATCGCGCACGTATCAACTCTCGATCAAGCCCAACAAGTGGAACGAAGATGATCATGTGAATCATTCCCACGCCTTGGCGCGGCGTTTGCCGGCGGAAACTCTTTTCGACGCCGTGTTTAAGGTCACCGGCAGCACGCCAAACATTCCCGGCGCTAAGCCCGGCCAACGCGCGACGCAACTCGCTGACTCCGCCACGGACACCAGCAGCGGTCTGCTCGCCACGCTCGGTCGCCCGGCCCGTCAGAGCGCCTGCGAATGCGAACGCAGCAGCGACCTCGGCCTTGGCTCGATCATGGCATTGCTCAGTGGACCGACCGTTTCACTGGCAATCAACGAAACGACAAACATACTCGCTACGCTTGTCGAGACTGAGCAGGACGACCGCAAATTGGTCAACGAAGTTTTCATGCGCGTGGTCAACCGACCCGCCACCGAGCCAGAAATCAAGAGTGCGCTGGAACTGCTCACCGCTGTGGGCAACGACAACCTCAGCATCACCAACGAGCTGGCGGGCTTGGAAGTGAAGCTCTCGCCGAAGATCGCCGAACTCCAAAAGCAGCGTGAAGATTCCATCGCCAAATCCAAAGCCGACCTCGTGACATATGACGGTATGACCAAAACCCTGCGCGAAGAGCTTGAGAAGCGGCGGGAATCGGAGATCAAGCTGACCAAGGCGCAGTTGAAGGAATACGAAAAGTTGCTCCCAGCACAGGCGGGATTTGCTGAAATCAAATTCCAACCTGTGGACGCAAAGACCGTATGGTCGC
>JAYWBR010000292.1:0-4519 GCA_043781315.1 Verrucomicrobiota bacterium
ACAACACCAACCGCCTCCAACGCCTCGCCGAGTACGAACGGAATCTGCTGCTCGGGGCCACCGCTGCGACGGTCACGAATGCGCGGGCTATTTTTGCCGAAGCGGTGACGGCGCGACCGGAGGATCATTATGTTCACGAGGCGTTCGGAGTTTTTCTGGAATCAGTGGGAGATTTCGCCAGCGCGATTTTGGAATGGCGCAAGGTGGGCGAACTGATGCCGCACGATTTTTTGCCATGGTTTGAAATCGGGTCGCGGTTGTCCAAGCAGGGGAACCAGGCCGAGGCGCAGAAGTTTCTCCGCCAGGCGCTGGCGATCCGACCGGGGCTGATCGAAGGCTGGAGTGAACTGGGCCAGAGCCTGGGTGCGGGCGGAGACTTTGCGGCGGCACTCGCGGCGTTTGAACGTGCGAGCCAGCTTCGGCCGGAGGATCCGATTCTGTGGGCTTTCCGCGCCAAGGTGCTGGACGGTTTGAAACGGCAGCCGGAAGCGATCAATGCCTATCGCAAGGCCATTGAACTCAACCCCGCCTACGGCGAGGCGCACGCGGCGCTCGGGGATTTGTATGTTCACGCGGAAAAAATTCCCGAAGCCGTCGCCGCGTACGAGGCGGCCATCCGGGCGAAACCGGATTATGCCGTGGCGCATCTGAATCTGGGCATCATGTATCTGCGGCAGGGTCGGGTGGATGAGGCGATCATAAAGTTCCGCAAGACGCTGGGGCTGGAGCCGGGCAATCCGGTGGCGCAGGATTTGTTCCGCCAGGCGCAGGCGCGGCAGCGGCAAGGTCAGTGAAACCGACGGCTCAAGCACTCGTTCCGTGATTCCCGCATAAACGTGCGGTGGACGAATTTTCAACGCGTGCTATTTTCACGGTCAACAACTCATAAACGCAAGCTGGCTGGCCAAGCATGGTGTGCGGGTTTGAGTAATGACACAAACAAATCCAAAAACTGTATGAAGCAAAAAATCCTCATCATCACGGCAGTTGCGCTGTTGACTGCCTCAACCACCCGCTCCCGAGCGGCGTCTTACACCGACACCGTCGGCGATGAATTCACCGGCAACCCGCACCTGGACATTGTCTCGTGCGAGGTGACGAACACGTTTTCCGATGTGATTTTCAAGATCAAGCTCAACGGCAATCCCGTGGCGGTGGACTGGGGCAAATACTGCATGGGAATTGACACCAACCCGGCGACCGGCGACACCAGTGCCTACGGCAACGGTTGGGGCCGCGGCATCAGCATGACCCCGAACGGCATGGATTTTTGGGTTGGAACCTGGGTGGATGGTGCCATGGGCGCGCAACTGTTTGCCTATAACGGGGTGGCTTGGAACAACATTGGCGGCGCTTCGGTTTCCAAAACTACGAACAGCGTGACCATCACTTTGGCGCTTGCGCAATTGGGCAAAACCTACGGCGACAGTTTTGATTTCGACGTTTACACCACCGGCGGCGGCGGCGGCGACCCGGCGATTGATTCACTCGCCAATCCGGCCCAGACCGTTTCTTCCTGGTCCACTCCCTACGCCACCAACCTCGTCAAGACCTATACGATTACGGTGCCGCCAATTCCTTCGACGAACCACGTCAAGTTCACCCTCAACATGGAGATTCCCATCTGGGAGTTCGACAACGCCATCGGCAATGGTTTTAACACCAATGTGGATCAAGTCTTTGTGCGCGGCAGTTTTAACGGCTGGGGAACGGTCAACCCGGCCAACTACCGTTTGTTCCAGGTCGGTGCCAGCCCTGTTTTTACCAACACGGTGGAAGTAGTGCAGTACATCAACCAGAGTGTTTCGTACAAATTCGAAGGCGTCTCCTTCCCCGGTTACGAGTCGCCAGTGCTCAACTGCGGGAATGACCGCACGCTGCTGATCACCGCCCAGAACATGAATGCCCCGACGAATTATTTCGGCGACCGCAAGTTGAGCGACCCGATTGACAACGTCACCTTCAAGGTGGACATGTCGCTGTCCCGGATGTTCGGCCAGTTTGATCCGACCCTCGGACAGGGTGTCGCCTTGCCGGGCAGTTTCAACGGCTGGAGCACGGGAGCTTTGCCGCTCACACCCGGTGCCGCCCCCGACACCAACATCTACAGCGCCACCCTCACCTACCAGCACTATCCGATTGGTGCGTGCAATCTTGGTTTCTACAAAACCTTCATCTCCGGGAATGGCGCGGCGCGCGACGGCGGCTGGGAAGATCCGATCAGCACCGGATCCGACAACCGGAGTTTCTCGATCACCTCCGCGCTTCAGACGAACGCGTACTATTACAACGACGAGACGCCCAACTTCAAAATCACCTCGGCCCAGAAGCCGGGTGCCGACACGGCGGTGGTCAACTGGCAGTCCTTCCCGTCGCGCAACAACATCCCCGTCGGCGGTGTTTACCAGATTGATTCCCGCCAGTCGCTCTCCAGCGGCGACTGGGTCAGCAACGGCACGTTCAACTCGACCGCGAGTTCGTCCGCCTATACCGCCACCGGCTTGACCGGTACGAACCAGCAATTCTTCCGCGTGATCCTCAAAGCGCTGGTTCCATGATCCTCATCTGATGGCGTCTCGGGCGGGAGGGCCGGCAAGTCCGGTGTCTCCCGCCCAATTTTTTTTGCACCGGGACGCAGACACCAGACTCCAGCAGGAAATCAAATGGATCTTTTACGACCAGCCATGCACGCCGCCAACTGCACCGCCATCGCCGCGTTGTGCGTTTTCCTGATGCGCCCCGCCGCTGCCGAAGCCGCCGGGTTGGAGGTCAGCCGTGTCGAACCCCCGAACTGGTGGGCCGGTCATTTGCACAATCCCGTCCGGCTGATGTTCTCCGGCACGAATCTCCAGCACGCGCGTCTCGTGGCCCCGGTGGATTTGACCGCCTCCAATCTCACGGTGAATGCGGCTGGCACGCATTTGTTTTGCGACGTGTTCATTCCCGTAAACGCCGCGCCTGGCCCGCGCCAGTTTGAATTCACCTCGCCGGCGGGCCGCGCCAGTTTTCCTTTTTCCCTCTCCGCTCCGTTGTCCGGGCAAAATCATTTCGGCGGCTTCACGCCCGACGATGTGATCTACCTCCTGATGCCCGACCGCTTCGCCAACGGCGATCCCGCGAACGACGATCCCGCGATTTCACACGGCCTCTTCGACCGCCGCCAGCCACGGCATTATCACGGCGGAGATTTTCAAGGCGTCCTCAACCACCTGCCGTACCTGCACGATCTGGGTGTCACCGCGCTCTGGCTGACGCCGTGGTACGACAACGTGAATCATCTCAACACGCTGGAAAAATACACGCGCGACAACCGGCGCTCCACCAACGGCGTGGCTTCCACCGATTATCACGGCTACGGCGCGGTGGATTTTTACGGCGTGGAAGAACACTTCGGCGATTTCAAAAAACTCCGCGAACTCATGGACGCCGCGCACGCGCAGGGTTTTAAAATGATCCAGGATCAGGTCGCCAACCACACCGGCCCGTATCATCCGTGGGTGACGGATTCGCCCACGCCCACCTGGTTCAACGGCACGTTGTCCAATCACCTCGACAACTCCTGGCAGACCTGGACCCTCGCCGAAAAAAATCCGCCCGCCGACCAGCTTCGCTCCACGCTCGACGGCTGGTTTATCAACATTCTGCCCGACCTCAACCAGAACGATCCCGAAGCCGCCACCTATCTCATTCAGAATTCACTGTGGTGGGTGGGCCTGACCGGGGTGGATGCCGTGCGGCAGGACACCTTGCCATACGTGCCGCGAAGCTATTGGGCGAAGTGGACGGCGGCGTTGAAACGCGAACATCCGCACCTGACCATCCTCGGTGAAATGTGGGACGCGAATCCCAGGCTGGTCTCCTTTTTTCAAGGCGGCCGCAAACAATTCGACGGCGTGGATTCGGGCGTGGACACGCTTTTTGATTTTCCGCTCTACTTCGCCGTCCGCAGTGTTTTTGCGCAAGGCAAGTCCATGACCAATCTGGATCAAGTCTTTGCAGCCGACACCAACTACGTGAATGCCCGCACGCTCGTTACGTTTCTGGGGCTGCACGATCTGCCCCGCTTCATGAGCGAACCCGGCGCCACCGTTGAAGGGTTGCAACTCGCCTTCACCTTCCTGCTCACCACGCGCGGCACGCCCATGATTTATTACGGCGACGAAATCGCCTTACGCGGCGGCGGCGATCCCGACAACCGCCGTGATTTTCCGGGCGGCTGGGCGGAAGACAAACACGACGCGTTCACTCCTGCAGGTCGTTCGCTGGAGGAGGCGACGGTTTACAACCATGTCCGCAAACTGCTCGCCCTGCGGCGCGAATTAAAACCGCTGCGCCGCGGCGACACCATTCCACTGATGTCCCGCGATCAAGCCCGCGCCTTCGCCCGCGTCACCGACGATGCGGCGGTGATTGTCGCGTTCAACAACAGCCAGCAACCGCAAACCCTGCGCCTGGAATTACCCGCGCGCCTCGCCGGGCAAACGCGCTGGTTTGACCGGCTGGCGGGCGATCGTGCGGT
>JAYWBR010000293.1:0-13306 GCA_043781315.1 Verrucomicrobiota bacterium
GCGGGCCGGCATGGGCGAGTTTGTTTTCCAAGGCCCAGCGGCGGACTTGGGCGCGATCCAGTTTGAAGGTGTGCCGGCGGAGGGCTTCGGAAGCGGCGAAGCTGTACGGACACGGCGGCGTGCAGGCCAGCCGTTTTTTCAGGAGATCCAGGACTCCCGGAGCTGGCCGTCCACTTCGACCAGTGCCACCACGCGACGCAACTCGACGGGGTAGTGTTTGCGGGCCGGGCCGGTGAGGCGGATCAGGTCGTCGCGGAGGATGTTCCCGTGGCGGCCGTGTTGCAGCTTGCGCACGACCCGGCGGCGCAAGTTGTCCTTGGCGCGGGTGACCCAGAAGACGTCGCGCATCGCCAGATCGGCCAGATGGGCGAAATCCAGATATGCTTTGGCGAAGATGACGATCTCCCCGGCCCGCACGCCGGCGCAGAGTTCGTGGGCGCGGAGGCTGTCGTGTTCCCCGGCCGTGCCGACGATGGCGAAGCGGGGCAGGAAGGTTTGCAGATCCAGGCGGAGATGACATTTGGCGGCGGCCTTGCGGCGGCGATGCTTGGCCCAGTCGAGACAGCGGGCGATCAGTTGGATGGTGGTGGCGTCCACGAGGTGGATGGCGCGCTTGAAGCGGAAAGCAAACTTGGGCCGGCGACGTCCGCCGAAGCCGGGATGAACTTGCTGGAGATTTTCGAGGACGCTCCAGAAAAGGTCTTGGGCCATCTGGGCTGGACGCTCACGATTGGCGGTGGAGAGGCTGTTTTTGCTGGGCGGGCTGGCCCCGCGCAAGGCCGAGAGCGGACCGGAGTTCAGCCGCAAGGCGTCGCAGACGTCGTTGAGGCCGAGGGCGTGGGTGAGCTGGGCGAAGAGCAGGCTCACCACATGACTCCACGGCGTGAAGGTGCGGGATTTTTCCTCGACGCCGGTGTCCCGGGCCAGTTGGGGGACCAGGTGTGTCGGAATCAGATGGCAGAGTTGGCGCAGGAGGGTGAAGCTGCTGCGCGTTGGCTTGCGGATCGTTTGTTTTTTCATCCCCGACCTTGTGGCCGGGTTCAAACCCGCAAGCCAACTCTTTTTTTACCTCACCAAACCATCAAACTTGGGGGACATCTGTGAATTTTCATGTGTTGTTTCGGCAAAATTTCCGCGCGCTGGTCAATGAATTGAGCCACAATGCTCACGGCAATTTCGACCACGGACTTTGAGGCGATTTTAATTCCAACAGGACACGACACCTGCGCGAGTTGTTCCTCGGTGGCGATCTTGGCGGCCAAAAACTTTTCCGAAATCAAGCGCCATTTCCGTTGGCTGCCGATCATGCCGAGAAAGGCGAACGGCCGGCGAATCCAGGACTCCAGCACCAGCGCGTCGTGATTGTGGCCGCGCGTGACGATCAAGCCGAACGTCGGTGCGTCCGGCAGCGGCACGGTCAAGATGTCGCCCCAGTTGCCGGTCTGGATGAAAACTTCTTTCGGGAAAAATTCGTGGTTCGCCAACTCCGGCCGGTCGTCGAAAACTCTGACCGCGAAGTCCAGTTGCAACGCCAGCGGCGCGACCGCCTGCGCGATGTGCCCGGAACCGGCAATCCACAGCGCGCACGGCGGCATGATGGTTTCGGTGTAGAGCCAGTCGGGGGAGTTGATGGCGGATGGTGGATGGCTGACGGACGAATCCAGCCGCGCCACGGTGAAGTCGGATTTCACGCCCCAGGTTTTCGCCGCATCTCGATCAGACAACTCGCTCCAGAATTTTTCACCCAGCTTCTGCGCGTGCGGCAGAATCACGCCCAGAACTTTTCCGCCGCAGATCAGCCCGTCATCCCAGCCGAAATCGTGGTCAAGGACCAGTTCGAACGTTTCGGGCTTTCCCGTGTTGAGAGCATTCAGCGCAAGCCGTTGCGCTTCGGCTTCCAGGCAGCCACCGCCGAGCGTGCCTTGAATTTTGCGGTCGGGATAAAACAACGCCTTCGCGCCCAGCTTCTGCGGGCTGGAACCTTTCACGCCGGTGATGATGCCGAACGCGACGGGCGCTCCCTTGCGCGCGGCGGCGGCGAGCGATTGAAAGATGGAGGCGGTCACGGGCGAAGCGTAGCGTCCAGAATGACGAATGACAAATAACGAATGGAATTGGAACATCGACCGCCATTCGTCATTTGAAATTTGACGCTTTTAATCTGCACGCAGAAAATTTACAGTGGCGCGAGCAGGGGAAACAAGTGCGCAATATTCAACAGAAACTTTCCGTGGCCCGTGGCGAGCAGCGCGCCGAGCTGCTTTTCAAAAACGCCCGCGTCGTCAACGTCTTCAGCGGCGAAATCCACAAGACGAATGTCGCGGTTGAAGACGGCCGCGTCATCGGTTTTGGCGATTACAAGGCGAAGAAGACAGTTGATCTTAAAGGCGCGTATCTCGCTCCAAGCTTGATTGACGGGCATTTCCACGTCGAAAGCTCCATGCTCACCGCGCCGGAATTCGCGCGCGCCGTCGTGCCGCACGGGACGGGCGCAGTGGTGATTGACCCGCACGAATACGCGAACGTCCTCGGCCTCGACGGCATCCGCTACGTTTTGGAATCCACGAAGAACCTCGCCGTGGATTTTTTCATCATGCTGCCGAGCTGCGTTCCCGCGACGCACCTGGAAACCGCGGGCGCCAAGCTCACGGCGGACGATTTGAAACTGATGATCCATGACGAGCGCATCGCGGGCGTCGCGGAGCTGATGAATTTCCCCGGCGTCTATCTCGGCATGAAAAGCGAGCTGGCAAAAATCGCGGCGGGCAAAGGCAAGTGTATTGACGGCCACGCGCCCGGTTTGCGCGGAAAAAACCTCAACGCCTACGCGCTCGCCGGTGTCCGTTCCGACCACGAATCTGTCGCCGTGGACGAAGCGCGCGAAAAACTCCGGTTGGGAATGCACATCCTTTTGCGCGAAGGCAGCACGGAGCGGAATCTCAAACACCTCCTGCCGCTCATCAACGCACACAACTCGCAGAACTGTTCTTTCGCCACCGACGACAAACTGGCGGGCGATCTCGTGCACGAGGGCCACATTGACCACGCCGTGCGCGTGGCCATCAAAGGCGGCGTGCCGCCCATCACCGCACTTCAAATCGCGACGATCAACACCGCGCGGCATTATCAGTTACACAATCTCGGCGCAATCGCACCGCGTTTCTGGGCAGACTTCATCGTGTTCGACGATCTGAAAAAGTTTTCCGTGCGGCAGGTTTACAAGAAGGGCGTGCTCGTGGCGGAGAACGGAACATTTCTCGCGAAGAATCCGGCCAAGGTTTTATTGCCGCGCAGCACGATGAATCTGCGCTATTCGCCGAAGGATTTTGTGGTGGTGGCACGGGCGGCCCGCCTGTCCGGTCAAAATAAGAAACTCACGGGCGGGACGCCCGTGCCACTAAAAATCCGCGTGATCGAAATCATCCCCGACCAGATCGTCACGAAGGAACTCGTCTTGTCCCCGAAGAATGAGGATGGTGAGATCGTCGCCGACACCTCGCGTGACATCTTGAAAATGGTCGTCGTCGAGCGCCACCGCGCCACCGGTAATGTCGGCGTTGGCTTCGTACGCGGGTTCAAGCTCAAGCGCGGCGCGATTGCCTCGACCGTGGCGCACGACGCGCACAACGTCATCGTCGCGGGCACAAATGACGCGGACATCCTATTTGCGATTCAGCAGTTGGAAAAAATGCAAGGCGGGCAGGTCGCCGTCGCTGATGGCAAAGTAAAAGCCGCGCTGCCATTGCCCATCGCCGGACTTGTCTCGGACCAACCGCTGGCCAAGGCGATGAAACTGATTGACGACCTAAACGCCGCCGCGCACGCGCTTGGTTGTGATCTGGCCGCGCCGTTCATGGCGCTGTCGTTCCTTGCTCTGTCACCGATTCCGTCGCTTAAACTGACTGACCAAGGCTTGATTGACGCGACGAAACTGGAAAAGACCGACCTCTTCGTTTAACGGCTGGCGAGTTCCGCGAACGTTTCCGCCAGCACGCGCACGCCTTTTTCAATCTGCTCCGGTGAGGAGAATTCATCAGGGCGATGGCTGTAGCCCTTGAAGCACGGAATGAAAATCATCGTTGTCGGACAAACCTGCGCCATGAAGAGTGAGTCGTGATACGCGCGGCTGACCATGCGCTTCACGGAGAAATTTAATTTCTTGGCGACGGCTTCCGTCGTCGCAACAAGCGTCTCGTCGCAAATCGCGGGCGGGTCGAGGTTCAGCCGCTCCATCGTGAATTCAATTTTGCGGCGCGTGCAGATTTCTTTCACAGCGGCTTCAATCTGAACCAACGCCGCGTCGCGCGTCTTCACGAGCGTGTCGCGCAAATCAATCTCCAGCCACGCACGGCAGGGAACGCTGTTCACCGCGCCGGGTTCGATGCGGAAAACGCCCGTCGTGCCAACGGTATCCGGGCTGCCGGTGGTTTGCGCCGCGTGTTCGACAGCCAAAGAAATTTCCGCGCCTGCGAGCAGCGCATCGCGGCGACCGGGCATGAGCGTCGCGCCCGCGTGGCCGCCGACGCCGGTGAGTAGCAGCCGCAGCGTGCTGGGTGCGGCGATTTTTTCCACGACGCCGATGTCAATGTTCTCCGCCTCAAGAATCGGACCTTGCTCGATGTGCAGTTCGACAAACGCGACGTAGCAATCGTTCGGCAGCTTCACGGAATCAAGCGAGCCTTGGCAGCCGCCTTCCTTGCGCCAGAATTCCAAATCCTTGCCGTCGCGGTCGCGCAACGCGGCGGCGCGTTCGAGCGACAGCACGCCACCGAGCAGACGGCTGCCGAGACAGCCGATGCCAAACCGCGTCGGCTCTTCCGAAGTGAAAATAATGAGTTCAATGCTGCGCTTCGGCTGAAAGCCCGCTGCCTTGAGCGCGCGAATCGCCTCAATCGCACCGAGCACGCCCACGACACCGTCGTATTTGCCGGCGTTGGGAATCGCGTCAATGTGCGAGCCGGTGCCGACGGCCGGAAGATTTTGACCCGCACCTTCCCAGCGTGCGAAAATGTTTCCAACGGCGTCCTCGCGCAGTGTCAGCCCTACTGCCTGGCAGAGATCTTTCACGAACGCGCGCCCGCGCAAATCTGATTCCGAAAACAAAACGCGCGTCACGACCGGCGGCGCGGCCTCGGTGATGAGCGCGAGGTCATCAATTTCTTTTTGCAGGCGGCCCTTGTTGACGGAGATTTTCACAGCGGTGCGCGATTTACGTCCTTGTAATATAGGTAGCTCGATTTCGTTTTCCCCTGCGCGATGAACCATTGCGGGCAATAGCTGCCCATCCAAATCACATCGCCGGCGTTTACGCGATGATCGTCATCGTCGAGGCGATAGATGCCACGGCCCGAAAGCATCAGCAGACCATGCTCCATAATGTGCGTCTCGACGAACGGCAGCGTCGCGCCGGGGTCGTAGGTGAAGATGTTCACGGCCAGGTCGAACGACGGATGGTCGGGCAGCAAGACTTGCAGCCGCGCATCTTCGTGACCAAGGAATGGCTTCCCTTCAATGGCGTTCGCGTGGCCGACGATGACGCCAGGAATTTTTTCGCCCGCTAACGGCTCAAACTTTTTCTGGAACACGACCAGCCGCGTGTCTTTGCTCGCGCTGGAGAATTTGAATTTCGTTTTGGGCGGCAACAAAAGATAACTGCCCGCCGTCAGCTCATGCTTCTTGCCGTTGGTTTGCGCGGTGCAATCGCCGCTGCTGACGTAGTAAAAATGTTCCAGCGCGCCGGTGTGGCCCGTGCCGCTGCTGGTTTCATCCAGCGTGATCGCCAGTTGCGCGAAACGCGGGCCGCCCATCACGGGCGCGATGTGGATGATGACGACGGCATTCCTCCAGCCGGGCAGCACGCTCGGCACATGGCCGTCGGGCGTGATGAGGGCGTAGTTCCGTTTGACCACGGTGCGGGTGAAGCCGGATTTGGATTTCATGTTGGTGTGATTAGTTTACCGCCGCCAGCATTGACGATTTTGCCGTCTTTGAAAATAGTTTTTCCGCGCCGAATCGTCCGCGTGACGCTCCCGGTCAGCGTGCGGCCAACGTAGGGACTCTGCGGATGGCGGTAAAATAAATCCTCCTTCGCGACGGTGAACTGCGCGGACAAATCCACGAGTGCGAAGTCGGCGTCGAAGTCGGGGGCGATTTTTCCTTTGTGCGGAAGGTCGAAACGCTCGGCGACGTTGGCGGAGAGAAGGTCGGAGATTAATTGGAGCGCCGGCCTCCGGCCCGGCTCGGTGATGTCTGCCGAATTTTGAAACACGCCGGGTCGGAGACCGGCGCGCCATTCTGTCAGCAGCAACGCCAGCGTGTGCTGCACGCCAGAGATGCCGCCCCAGACTTTGAAAAAATTGTCATTCCGTTTCATGTCCGGCGACGACGGGGAATGATCCGAGCCAATCGTGCTGACGTGACCGGCTTCGAGGTAACGCCACAAGACATCCTGCGCCGACTTCGTGCGCAGCGGCGGCGCGCACTTGGCGAGCGCGCCGATTTTCTCCACGTCCGCCTCGGTCAGCACGAGGTAATGCGGACACGTCTCGCACGTCACGTTCGCGCCCTGCGACTGCGCACTAGCGATGAGTGCCACGCCTGCGCCGGTGCTGACGTGGACGATGTGCAGCGCGCATTTCGTTTCGCGCGACAGTTCAATCGCGCGGTGAATCGCCTCCAGTTCCGCATGAATTGGCCGCGAGTCGAGATAATCGCGGACGGAAATTTTATTTGCCGCGAGCGCCTTCGCCGCGAGCCGCGCGGTGATGGCGTCGCTCTCGGCATGGACGGCGACGAGCTTGCCCAGCGCGGCGCAACGCTTCATGCCTTCCTTCAACGTGGCGTTGTCCACGCACTCAAAATCCTCGATGCCGCTGTTTGACATGAAGGCCTTAAAGCCCACCACGCCGCGCGCCGCGAGTTCTTCAAGCTGTTCGAGATTGCCCGGCACCAGCCCGCCCCAGAACGCGAAATCGGTGACGGAGTTTTTCTGCGCCGCCGCGAGTTTCAAATCAAAGCTCGCCGCATCGCAGGTCGGCGGATGCGCGTTGAGCGGCATGTCAAAAAACAAAGTGCCGCCGCCGGCGGCAAGGGCGCGCGAACCGGTTTCAATGCCTTCCCAATCCGCGCGGCCCGGCTCGTTGAAATGCACGTGCGAATCAATCACGCCGGGGAAAATGTGCAGGCCGGTGCAATCAATTTCCTCGCGCGCCGGGCCGCCACCGCCAAGGGAAACGATTTTTCCGCCCGCCACGCTGACATCGGTTTGCAGCAAGCCGTCCGGCGTGATGACCGTGCCATTGCGGAGAATGACGTCGAGGGAAATCATTTTTTGTAGCGGCGTCTCGGCAGAGCGCCGCTGAAAATAATGTTGGCGGCGCTTTGCCGAGACGCCGCTACGCCCAAAATAAAATCCGCCAGCACTTCCACGGCGACGCGCACATCGCCACCTTTCACCGATTCGGCGGGGTTGTGGCTGATGCCGCCTTTGCAGCGGACGAACAGCATCGCCACCGGGCAGATCGCTGACAGTGCGACAGCATCGTGGCCGGCGCCGCTGGGGAGTTTGAGGACTTCATGGCCGCGCTGCGCGACGCACTTGGAAAAGATTTGCGTCAACGTTTTGTCGCATTGGACGGCGGCGGTTTGTTGCACGGGCGTCCAAGTGAGTTTGAGGCCCCGACGCTTGGCGATGGCTTGGGCTTTCGCGCGCAGCGAGCGCACGGCGGCGAGGCGGCACGCGTCATTCTGGTCGCGCACGTCGAGCGTAAGCGTGGCGTGGCCGGGGATGACGTTGCTTGCACCGGGCGCAACTTCGAGTTTGCCGACCGTGCCGAGCACGCCGCAGCCTTCGGTGGCGAGGATGAGTTCCGCCGCGCCGGCGAGCGCGTCGTGGCGCAGATTCATCGGCACAGTTCCCGCGTGGCCGGCGACGCCGTGGAATTCTACGCGCAAGCGGCTCTGCCCAGCGATGGCGGTGACAACGCCGACGGGCAAATTGTTTTTCTCCAGCACCGGGCCTTGCTCGATGTGGACTTCCGCGTAGCCGAGAAATTCGCCGCGCGCGCGCTTGGCTTTGACGATTTGTTTTTCTTTGATGCGCGCCAAGTCAGCAGCGGTCAAAGTTCCGGCAAGTGCGCGGCTGCCGAGATAGGTCGTCTGATAACGCACGCCTTCCTCGTCGCTGAAGCCGGCGACTTCGAGATTGAACGGCAGTTGCACGCCACGTTCGCGGAGCGATTGCACGGCGGCGATGGCGGTAAGCACGCCGAGCGGGCCGTCGTATTTGCCGGCGTCGCGCACGGTGTCGAGGTGCGAGCCGATCAGTAAAGTTTTTGCGCCGCGTTGTGCGGAGTCCCAGCGACCGAGCAGATTGAACGCCGCATCTTCGCGCACTTTTAATCCCGCTTCGCGCATCCACGCGCCGACGAGCTGGTTGGCCCGGCGCATGGCGGGCGAGGCGAACGTGCGCGTGAGGCGGCCCGGCTCGTCGGTGACCGAGCCGAGTTCGTCGCAGCGACGCATGACGAGTTGGGCGGCGGCTGAATGACGAATGACGAATGACGAATGATTCCGCCATTCGGATTGCGGATTTCGGAATTCGGATTTCATCTTCAACTCCCCCGATACGTTGAATAGCTCCACGGCGAGCAGAGCAGCGGAACGTGGTAGCCCGCACCCGCATCGGCGATGCCGAAGCGCACGGGCACTTGGTCGAGAAAGCGGATATTGGGCAGGTTCGCGTACTTGGCGGCGAAGTAATCGCCGACGAAGAAAACAATTTCGTATTGGCCGACCTCCATTTCATCTGCCGCGAGCAACGGCGTCTCCGTGCGGCCGTCGGCATTGGTCTTGGCGGTGATGACCAGCGTGCGGTCTTCGCCGTCAAGCGACCACAGTTCGATTTTCATCCCCGCCGCCGGGCAGCCGTGCGCGGTGTCGAGAACGTGCGTGCTGAGTTTGGCGCTCATAATTCAGTGACTGATTAAATCCTTGAGCCGAAGTTCCGCGATTTTGAAAATTTCTTCAAGCGCCGTTTTAAGCTCCGACGCGGGCGAATTTTTCAAACGCCGTTCAAAGCCTTGCAGGATGGCCGTTTTTTTATTCAGCCCGGCGCAGATCACGAACGGAAAGCTGAACTTGTTTTGGTAGGCGTCGTTCTGCTTTTGAAACCACCCAACCTCCTCCGGCGAAAGCTCGCTCAAGCCCGCGCCTGCCTGTTCGCCGGTGGATTCGCGAGTGAGCTGCCCGGCCAACGCGAGTTTGCCCACGAGGTCAGGATGCGCGCGGATGAGAGCGAGTTGTTTTTCGGGGCTGGAATTTTTTACCGCTTCGCACAACGCACGGTGCAGCGATGGCTGGTCGGCAAATGGTCTTTGGTCAGCAGCGGCTTCAGCAATCCACGGCGAATGTTCAAACACCGGCCCGATGACGCGGACGAAATCCGGCAGCGTGTTCAATTCGGCGACGGTGATTTTTTGGGACATGATTTTTTGGCGTGTCATCCGCAAATCCGCGTTTAAGATAGGACTTCAAACTAGGAAAGCGACATGAAACTCATCCAGCATCAATACGGCAAGGCGCGCGTCCGCGTCCTGAAAGTCACCCGCCACGGCAAACAACATTCCATCAAGGAACTCGCGGTCGAGGTTGGCCTGTCTGGCGCTTTCGACGCGTCCTACACCCAGGCCGACAACCGGCTGGTGGTGGCGACGGACTCGATGAAGAACACCGTCAATGTTTTCGCCAAGAAAAAACTCGGCGAGCAGAACGAGGCGTTTGGCGTGGCGCTGGGCGAACATTTTCTGAAGACCTATCCGCAGGTGAAACGCGTGGAAATCAATTTGAGCGAACGTTGCTGGGCGCGCATCCCGGTCGGCGGCAGGCCGCACGCCCATGCCTTCAGCGAGCAAAGCCCGGCGAAACCGTTCGCCCGAATCGTCTGCACCAAAAAAGAAACACAGATCGAATCCGGCATCGAAGAGTTGCTGATTTTGAAATCCACCGGCTCCGGCTTTGAGAATTTTCTGCGCGACGAGTTCACCACGCTGCCGGAAACGAGCGACCGCATTTTTGCCGCGAAGCTCAAGGCGACGTGGACTTACGCCCAGCCGTCAAAAAATTATTCCAAGGCGAACGAGAAAATTCTGGCGGCGATGCTGGCCACGTTTGCGAAAAATTTCAGCCCGTCGGTGCAGGTAACCCTGTTCCAGATGGGCGCGGCGGCGTTGAAAGTTGCCCCGGAAATTTCCCGGATTCACCTCGCGATGCCCAACAAACACTGCCTGCTGATCAACCTCGCGCCGTTCGGTCTGGAAAATAAAAATGAATTGTTCGTGCCCACGGACGAGCCGCACGGACAGATTGAAGGCACGGTGGCGCGCTAAAAATCCCGGAAGGCGGCAGCCATCGGAATCTCATCGCGCGCAGCGGCGGGCTGGCCGTGACCGTTGGACGAGGCGTGGTGGCCATTGCCGTTATGCTGCTGGCCGGGGGCGGAAGATTTTTTCGCGAACGCAGTGGTGGTGGTGGTGCGCGCCGGGCGAACGCCAGCGGCTGCCACGCCTACCAGTTCGACGAGCGTGCTGACGGTCTGCTTCATTGTGATGGCCTCCGCGACGAGCGCTTCTTCACCCTCAAACTTTACAGCCTCCATCATTCAAGACTCACACTTCTCGGATGAACCCCTTTTTTGCCTTTTGGGTTGCTTTTGTGCTTCACAGACACCGCCAGCCAAGTGGGTAATCTTGAGTGTCTCTCGGCAATTTCGGTTCTGCTACGCGAGCCAAAAATTCTTGCTGACAGCGGTATAGCCAGTTTTCCCAAAAAATTGAGAACCATGAAAAATAAAATCATTATCCCCCTCGCGCTGCTCGGCGCGCTTTACTTCACCCCCACCGCCCACGCGGCGCCGCCGACTGCTACTACGCTGCCCGCCGGCGGGGTGTCGAACTCTGTGGCCTCGCTGATGGGCCGGGTCAATCCGGGTAACACTGCTTCCACGGCGCGGTTTGAGTGGGGTCAGGTGCCGCCCTACCGCAGCCAGGTCAGCACCCCGATCGCGGTGGGCGGCGGCAACGGCGATGTCAATGTCACGAACACCATTTCCATCACCCCGGGCCTGCTTTACCGGTGTCAGGTGGTGGTCAGCAATCTGGCCTATAAGTATGTGAGCGGGTTGCCGGTGGCGTTCGGTTCCCCGGCGGTAACGCTCAACGGGGCGGCGACCCTGACCAATGTGGTCAACACGCCCTACAGCGAAGCGGGCGCGACCGCGGAGGACTTTGTGTTGGGCGTGTTCGGGGCCACCTACAATCTGGCCTTGCGGGCGAATGGCACCGTGGCCGCATGGGGCGACAACACCTACGGCCAGACGAATGTGCCGGCCGGATTGACCAACGTGGTGGCCATCGGCGGCGGTTACTACAACCCCTTGGCCGTGCGGAGCAACGGCACGGTGGTGGCTTGGGGGAACAACGGCTTTAGCCAGACCACCTTTCCGAACAGTGACAGCGCCACGAATATATCATGGCCCTGTCCGTGGACCCGGGCAGCTATGGCAGCCTGGCGTTGCGCAGCAATGGCACGGTGGTGGCGTGGGGCATCAACGCCAGCGGCCAGACCAATGTGCCCGCAGACGTGAATACCAGCCTGCCGGTGACCGTGAGCGGCACCGTAACAACCAACCTGCCGGGCACCTATGTGCTGACCTACAAGACTGCCAACGCCTTCGGCGCGGTGGCTTCTTTGACCCGCACGGTGACGGTCCCACCGTTGGTGGCGGCGGTCGTGACTTTGAACGGGCCGGCGACCGTGACCAATGAGTGCCACAGCCCTTACGCCGACGCGGCCGCGTTCTCCGGGGCAAGTGCCCTTGCCGGGGGAGCGTCTTACAGTCTGGCGCTGCGGAGCGACGGGACGGTCGCCGCGTGGGGATACAATGGCTATGGCCAGACGAGGATCCCCGCGAGTGTCTATCTGCCCGCCACGGTCAGCGGCAGCGTGGATACCAACGCTCCGGGCAGCTACATGCTGACCTACAACGCCACCAATTTTCTGGGCATCAGCGGCAGTGTCACGCGCACCGTGGTGGTGCGGGACACGCTCCCACCGGTCATCACGCTGCTGGGCGCCAGTCCGTTGACGACTCTCCTGAATGCGCCCTTCCTCGATCCCGGCGCGACGGCGCTGGACGTCTGCGGCGGGAGTTTGGCTATAACCACCAACAGCACGGTCAATGTGGCCCAGCCTGGGACCTATGCCGTGACCTACCGCTCCACGGATAGCTCCGGCAACTCCGCCACCAACACCCGCACCGTGGTGGTGGTTCCGAACGCACCCGCCGTCACCACGCTGGCTGCAACCAGCATCACCGCGACTAACGCCACGCTCAACGGCACGGTCAATCCTGATGGCGCGGCCACCACTGCCTATTTCCAATACGGGCTCACCACCAGCTACGGCAGCTTCAGTTCCACCAACAGTCTGGCGGCGACGAATGCGGTGTTGAATGTGAGCAATCTCCTGAGCGGCCTGGCACCGGGCACGATTTACCACTATCGGTTGGTGGCAGCGAACAGTGCCGGGACTAATTACGGAAGTGATATCACCTTGACCACGGTGTCGGATACCAGGTTCGTGAATCCAAACAACCCCACCCCGGCTTCTCCTTATTCGAGCTGGGCTACAGCCGCTACCAATATTCAGGACGCCATCAATGCGGCAGTGGCAGGGAACACAGTGCTGGTGACCAACGGCATCTATGGTGTCGGCACTACCCAAGACAATCTGGCATACTTTAACCGGGTGCTGATCAATAAAGCGATCACGGTGCGCAGCGTGAATGGGCCGGCGTTCACCATGATCAGCGGCGGACCGAGCACCCGCTGTGTGTGGATGACGAATGGCGCTGTGCTGGCGGGCTTCACCCTCACCAACGGGAATGTAATTTCCTATGGAGGGGGAGTTTACGCGGCGTCTTCCCAGGAAGTTATCAGCCATTGCTGGATCACGGGTAGTAGAGGTAACAATGCGGGCGGGGTGTATCAGGGAACGCTCTATGACTGCACGCTGACGAACAACTACACAACCGGAGACGGCGGCGGGGCTTACTCCAGCACGCTCTATCGCTGCACCCTGATCGGTAACACCAGCGATGGCTTCGGCGGTGGGCTCAGCTACGGTATTTTATCCAGCTGCCTTCTCATCTCAAATAAGGCTTCTTCACGGATCTTAGTGGCTAGGTTTGGGGGTGCTTGGCACCGTCGCCAAACCAGCCAGCCCGTTCTCACTGGAGCAAAACCTCTGT
>JAYWBR010000294.1:0-4512 GCA_043781315.1 Verrucomicrobiota bacterium
GCAACGATTTGTTCACCGACTTCGTCAAGCAAGCCTACGCCGCCTCCGAAACCCCGGCCGCCCCGCACCTCGGCGAACTGTTTGAGAAAAAGCCGTGACGGATTATTTCCTTGAGTCAGACGCGCGGGCTTGCCAATAACTGGCAGCGGATTTTCCGCGCTCATGGTTAAATTTCTCGCCCAGCACATCAAGTGGTTCATCGTCGCCGTCGGCGTGCTGTGCTTCAGCCTCACGCAAACCGAATGGTGGCAGACCATTCAACTTTGCCAGCATGCGGAAGGACTCCTCGTTGACCACCGCTACCGACGGCGCGGCAGCCAGCCGCCGCATCCGGACATCTGCCTCATTGGTGTGGCCACCAGTTCCTTCAAACTGGACACGCTCTGGCCCGAAGAAATTGCCGCCTCTGAAACCCTGCAACTGATGCAGTCGCCCTCGTGGGACCGGCGCGTGCATGCGGCGGTGCTGGAAAAACTGATGGCCGCGGGCGCCAAAGTGGTCGTGTTCGATTTTATTTTCGCCAGCCGGACCGAGGGCGACGGGGTCTTCGCACAGGCCTTGGAAAAATACAAAGACCGCGTGGTCATCGGTGAAATGTATGCGGACGAAAAAGATGCCACGCAATTCAAGGGGAAGAAACTGACGACGCCCAATGACCGGCTGCTGCTGCCGGGAACCGAATCCATCGTCGGCCTGGTTAACATGTGGCCCGATGGCGACGAAGTGGTGCGGCGCGTGAAATACCGCACGTCGCTCGAACATGAAACCCCCGAGCTGTCCGGCCGGCAGGACAATTTCCCCGACAACCTGGAACACCTCACCACGCTGGCGGTGAAAAAGTTCACCGGCAAAACCGCCGTGCCGTCCAATCACGAATTGTTCTACATCAACTTCCAGGGCCGGGCGGGCACCTACCGGCCGCTCCCCGTGGAAAACCTGTTCGTGGAAAAACTCTGGGCCGCCCCGCCCTTCAACGGCGGCACCACCTTCAGCAACAAGATCGTCGTGGTCGGCCCCACGGCGGAGATTTATCACGACTTGCACGCGACGCCGTTCGGCGTGATGCCCGGCCCGGAAATCCAAGCGCAGATCATGGCGGCCCTGTTGCAAGACACCTGGCTGGCGGAAACTTCCCCAACCGCCAACCTCGCCATGGCCTTCGCGATGATGGCCCTGGCGCTGGCGATCTGTTTGGGGATTCACAACGCGCTGGTCAAGGTGTGCTTGTTGGTGCTGACCACCGTCGTTTTTGTGGCCGGGTGCCAGTATCTGTTTGTCCGCCACGATCTGCTCGTCAGCATGTTGCCGCCGCTGTTCTGCCTCGTCGCCACGGGCACTTACGGAATCATCTTCCAATACGCGCTGGAACAGTTTGAGCGGCGGCGCACGCGGAATCTCCTGGAGCGTTACGTTTCCAAGAACGTCGCCAAGACCATTCTCGAAGATACCCGCTCATTCCTCGAATCGTTGAACGGCCGCAAGCAATCCGTCGCCGTGTTGTTCAGCGACATCCGCGGATTCACCAGCATGACCGAAGGCAGCGAGCCGGAAAAACTGGTCGCCCAACTTAATGAATACTTTCTGGAAATGGTCGGCGCAGTTTTGAAAGAAGGCGGCACGCTCCAGAAATTCATCGGCGACGCCATCATGGCGGCTTGGGGTGACACGCACAGCGAAGGCGCGGCGGAAGATGCGCGGCGGGCCGTGCGCGCCGCGTTGAAGATGCGGCTCGAACTGGTGAAGTTGAACGAACGATGGCTGACCCGGCCCGACCGCAACAAGCTCAGCATCGGCATCGGCGTGAACCACGGCGAGATCATCGTCGGCAACATCGGGCATCCGCAACGCATGGAATTCACCGTCCTCGGCGACGGCGTGAATCTCGCGGCCCGGCTGGAAAGCGCCACCAAACAATTCCATACGGACATCCTCATCGGCGCCACGGTGGAAGCTCTGACGCGCGACCAGTTTGTCTATCGCCGGGTGGATCTGCTCGCCGTCAAGGGGAAGAGCCGGCCCGTGGAAGTGTTCTCCCTCTTGAGCGACCGCACGCAACCCGCGCCCGCCTGGCTGGCGCAGTATCATGAGGCCATCCAGCTTTATCGCGTCCGCGATTTCGCGTTGGCGGGCCGGATGTTTGAAGCGGTCGCCGACGAAATAGGGGAGGAGGATTTTCTCTGCGCAATGTACGCGGGGCGATGTGCGGCGTATCAGGCCGCGCCGCCGCCGCCAGATTGGAACAGAGCTTACACCTTGACCGAGAAGTAGGCGGCTCGGTGTAACTCGGACGTGGTGCGCAAGCGGATGCCGGTTGGTTCCTGGAAACAGGACGGCCTCTTGGACTGCGGCGGGAAGCGCAGCGCCACGCCGCTTTCGCACCGGTGGATCGCGTCCCAAGTCTGGGTTGGCTTGCCCGCGCCCGAAAGCGGTGTCGCGGCTCCGCCTTGCCACCGCAGTCCATGACGCCGGAGGCAAGTTCCCCGGTCAGCCAGTGGATGCGTCCCTCCTCCGCCCGCACCTTTATGCGGTGGCGATCCTTGCCCCCGTCCGATACCTTCACGGTCAAATCATGCTTGCCAGAAATATCAGCGCGGGGAAGCTGTCTGCTGTAAACCAGAGGCGTTGGTCTGGCTTCACACTCATCGAGCTGCTCGTGGTCATCGCCATCATTGCCATTCTCGCCGCGATGCTGCTGCCGGCGCTCGGCAAAGCCCGGGCGAAAGCAGAAGGCATCACCTGCCTCAACAATCTCAAGCAAGTGGAGCTGGCCTGCTTCATGTACACGCAGGACAACACCGACCATCTCCCCGAAAATCGCGGTGCCACCATCGGCCCCAACACCTGGGTCACCGGCATCATCAAATGGGATCTCCCCCCGGGCGCGCCGTGGGCGGACAACTACAACCCGCTCCGCCTCACCGATTGTCAAATCGGCCCCTATGTCTATAAGAACACCGGCGTCTTCAAATGTCCCGCCGACAAAGTTCCCGGCCAGAGCGGCCCGCGCAATCGCAGCATCTCCATGAACAGCACCGTGGGCGACGTGACCGGCGTGAACCAACGCTTGAACTACGGTTGGAAGGTCTTTCTGAAAGGCTCCGACTTCGGCAGCTTCGGAGCCGCGCAATGCTGGACGTTGCTGGATGAACAACCCGACAGCATCAACGACGATTTATTTTTTATTCCCTTGGCCGGCATCCTGTGGGTGGACGTGCCCGCGTCGTATCACAACAATGCCTGCGGGTTTGCCTATGCCGACGGCCATGCGGAGATCAAAAAATGGCGCGACTCCAACACCATCCAGCCGGTGCGTCAGGTCAATCCTTCCGTCGGCATCAACAAACCCGCGCCCAACGACCTGCCCTGGCTGCAACAGCACACTTCCGTGAAACCGTGAGGTGTGCCGCTCCGGTTCGTTGCACCCGGGCGCAGGCAGGTGGTTTGAAAACAGCCCACCGCTTCCGCGTTGAACGCATCCCGAATTTGAAGCGGCTAACCGATGGAGGTTTGGGCCAAGGATCAGGACGGCGTCTTGGACTGCGGCGGGAAGCGCAGCGCCACGCCGCTTTCGCACGGGCGAACGGTGTCCTGAGCCGGGAGTCTTCCCTGCGCCCGAAAAGCGGTGTCGCGGCTCCCGCCTTGCCACCGCAGTCCATGACACCGGAGGTAAGTTCCGTCCTTTTGTTGACTGATTCCGTCGTAGAAGCAGTTGCTTCTATCGCGGCAGCCTTCGGCATGACGAGGGACAGGGCTGACGCATACCGAAGGATGCGTGACTGCGGCGAACGGACTCCCCCTCCCCCAGCGGCTACTACGACTGGCAAAAGCGCCGCACCACGCCCGGCCCACGGGCGTTGCGAAATCAAACGCTGGCCCAACAGATTGAAGTGATTCATGCCCAAAGCCGCGCCACTCCGTGCCCCAAGTCCGTGGCGATGTTTCCTTCTATCCCTCCGCGCTCGAAAAAGGTCTCCGCAGCGAACGCGCCCTCAAACTCGCCAGCGCCGAGATGTACATCCAAGGCGTCTCCACTCGCAAAGTCACCGCCGACCTCGATCAGGAATTGGAAAAATGGCACCACCGCCCGCTGGGTTCCTTTGCTTATCTCATCGTCGATGCCCGTTACGAAAAAGTCCGCATGGACGGCACCGTCCGTTCCTGCGCGGTCCTCATCGCCTTGGGCATTGATGCCCATCCTCCATGCTTGCGATCTGCCAGAAGCCCAGTGCCGCCTCAAAACCCTCACCGCAAAATACAAAGACTCCGCGCCCAAACTCGCCGACTGGCTCGCAGCCAACGTGCCGGAAAGCCTCACCGTCTTGGCCTTGCCAGAAGCCCAACGCAAAAAACTCCGCCCCACCAACAGTCTGGAAAGACTCAATAAAGAAATCAAACGCCGCCCCCGCGTCGCCACCCTCTTCCCCAACGAGAAATCCCTCGAACGCCTCGTCACCGCCCTCCTCTCCGAGGTCAGCGATGAATGGGAAACCGGAAACATTTACCTCAACATGC
>JAYWBR010000295.1:0-13273 GCA_043781315.1 Verrucomicrobiota bacterium
AATTTGTGAGTGGTGTTTCATTCTGCCACTTGCCTTTCGATGACTTTCATCAATAACGACAGCCAAAAAGCGCGGCGGCAGCCGGGTTTTTGAAACAGTGAAAATAATTTGAAAAAACTATTGCACACAAAAACTTGTTTGCTATTCTCTGCGCTCCGTTTGACCCGAACAAGTCGGCGGACAGCATTAACTGCGGAACCGATAACTGATTTCCCGTCTGGGAACAGGATTGATGGCTCTGCTCTTCAAGTAGCTGATTTGGTTTGTTTTTGATTTTATGCCAGTAAAGACATTTAGACCGCTGACGCCGTCCACGAGATATATCTCGTACGCGGACTTCAGCGACATCACGAAGTCCAAGCCTGAAAAGAGCTTGATCGAGATTCGCAAGCGCTCCGGCGGCCGCAACCATTATGGGCGCGCCACGGCCCGCGGCATCGGCGGCGGTCACAAGCAGAAAATCCGCCTCATAGATTTCAAGCGCCAGAAGCACGGCATGGAAGCCACCGTGGTCGGGATCGAATATGATCCGGGTCGTTCCGCGCGCATCGCGCTGCTGGAATACAAGGACGGCGAGAAGACTTACATCGTGTCCCCCAACGGTCTGGCCGTCGGCGCGAAGCTGATGAGCGGGCCGACCGCGCCGCCCGAACTGGGAAATTGTCTCCCGTTGAAATTGATCCCGATGGCGAGCGCGATTCACAACATTGAAATCACTCCCGGCCGCGGCGCGCAGATGGTTCGCACTGCTGGCGGTTCTGCCACTTTGATGTCCCGTGATGAAGGCTACGCCCAGGTGCGGCTGCCCTCCGGCGAAATCCGCCGTTTCCATGAAGAGTGCTGTGCGACGATGGGTCAGGTCGGCAACACCGAACACGAAAACGTGGTGCTCGGTAAGGCGGGCCGCTCGCGGCATCGCGGCATCCGTCCGATTTCGCGCGGTGTGGCGCGCAACCCGGTGGATCATCCGAACGGCGGCGGTCAGGGCAAATCCAAAGGTGGCGGCGGCTGGCAGCAGCTCGTGTCCCCGTGGGGCTTTGTCGCCAAGGGCGGACGCACCCGCGACAAGAAGAAACTTTCCAACCGGTTTATTTTGGTGCGGCGCGATGGCCGGCCGATGAAGCACAAGTAAGAATTTATGGGTCGCTCAATTAAAAAAGGTCCGTTCATTGATGGACACCTCCTGGAAAAAATCCAGAAGGCCAAGGCCGCGAATCAGAAGACGCCGATCAAGACCTGGTCGCGCCGCTCGATGATCACGCCGGAATTCATCGGCCTGACGTTCACGGTTCACAACGGCAAGGTGTTCAACCCGGTGTTTGTCACGGAAAACATGGTCGGCCACCGGCTCGGGGAATTTTCCCTGACGCGCACGTTCAAGAAACACGGCGCACACACAGCCAAAGCGGAAGCGAAATAGTCTTTATGCAAGTTCACGCCATTTTGAAAAATGTCCGCATGTCCGCGCAGAAAATGCGCGAGGTGGTGCGGCAGATCCAGGGGCTGCCCGCCATCCAGGCGCAGGCGGTGCTGGCCGTGGTGCCCCGCAAAGGCGCGCGGTTTGTCGCCAAGGTGCTGGACTCGGCCATCGCCAACGCGGTGAACAACAACCACGCCAAGGTGGAAAAGCTGATGGTCAAAGAAGCGGTCGCCGGCACTGCCACCACGATGCGGCGATTCACCCCCAAAGCGCGCGGTTCGGCTGGTCCGATCCTCAAGCGCAACTGCCACATTAAAATCACCGTTTCCGACGAATAACTAGTATGGGCCAAAAAGTAAATCCAATCGGCTTTCGCGTCTCGGTCAACAAGGACTGGCGCTCCAAGTGGTATGCCGGCAAAAAAGAATTCGGCAAGCTGCTTACGGAAGACCGGATGATCCGGGACCTGCTGAAGAAGAAGCTTGAGGCCGCCTCGGTGCCGAAAATTTTGATCGAGCGTGCCGCGAGCCGCTGCCGCATCACGATTCTCACCGCCCGTCCCGGCGTGGTCATTGGCCGCAAGGGTTCGGAAATTGACAAGCTCAAGGAAGAGATGAGCAAGATGACCGGCAAGGAAGTCTATGTGGACATTGTCGAGATCAAGCAGCCGGAGATTGACGCGCAGCTCGTCGCGGAAAACATCGCGCTTCAGTTGGAACGCCGCGTTTCTTTCCGCCGCGCGATGAAGAAGGCTTTGGCCACGGCGAAAGATTTTGGCGCGGAAGGCATCAAGCTCCGTTGCGCCGGCCGTTTGGGCGGCGCGGAAATCGCCCGCGTGGAGCAGTATCACTGGGGTCGCGTTCCGCTGCACACGCTGCGTGCGAACATTGATTACGGTTTCGCCGAAGCCAAGACCATGTATGGCAAGCTCGGCATCAAGTGCTGGATTTGCAAAGGCGAGAACAAGCCGATGAAGAACCAGTCGGCGCCGGTTGAAGTCCCGATTGGGAAGTAATTTTCAGAAAGATTTTTGTTATGCCAATGCAACCCGCAAGAGTGAAGTTCCGCAAGATGCACCGCGGCAGCCGTACCGGGCTGGCCTATCGCGGCAGCACGGTGGCCTTCGGCGAATATGGTTTGATGGCGCTGGAGCGCTGCTGGATGGACACGAAGCAGATTGAAGCGGCCCGCGTCGCGGTGGCCCGCAACATGAAGCGTCACGGCAAAATGTGGATCCGCATTTTCCCGCAGAAGTCCTACACGAAGAAGCCGCTTGAAACGCGGATGGGCAAGGGCAAGGGACCGCTCGAATCCTGGGTGGCCGTCGTGCGGCCGGCAAATATTTTGATCGAAGTGGACGGTGTGACCGAAGCGGTGGCCCGTGAGTCATTGCGGCTGGCGGCGACGAAACTGCCGATTGCGACCAAGTTCATCACGCGTCACCGCAGCAAGAGCTAATTTTATGAAGATGTCGGAATTGAAAGACATGACCCAGGTGGAGTTGGCGGCGAAAGGCCGCGATTTGCGCCAGGAAGTATTTAACCTGCGTTTGCAGCAGGCCAGCGCCCAGTTGGAAAAGCCGGCGCGGCTGCGGACCATCCGCAAAGACATCGCGCGGCTCGAAACGCGACTGTCCCAACTGCGCAACAAAGCGGCTTAATCATTTGTATGGCTGAAGAAACCAAAAATATTGCGGTAGATCGCGGCGTCCGCAAGGAACGCGTCGGCGAAGTCGTCTCCAACAAGATGACCAAGACCATTGTGGTGCGCGTCCAACGGCGCTTCCCGCATCCGAAATTCAAGAAGGTCGTGACCGGCTACGCCAAGTTTTACGCCCACGACGAAAAGAACGATGCGAAGATCGGCGACACCGTCCGCATTGAAGAAACCCGCCCGCTGTCGAAGCTGAAACGCTGGCGGCTGGTGCAGGTTGTGGAACGCAGCTCCGGGGTGACGCCGGTGGCCGCTTAATTAAAATTTTATGCTGCAAATTCGCTCAAGTTTGGATGTGGCCGACAACACGGGTGCCAAGGTGGCTTGGACCATCGGTGTGCTGGGCAAGAACCAGCGGTATGCCCACGTCGGTGATGTGGTCAAGGTTCACATCAAGGAAGCCACGCCCGATGGCACAATCAAAAAGGGCGAGGTTTGCGACGCCGTGATCGTGCGGACCCGGCAGATCATCGGCCGCACGGACGGATCGTATGTGCGGTTCGACCGCAACGCCTGCGTGATCATTGACAAAGAATTGAACCCGCGCGGCACCCGCATCTTCGGACCGGTGGCCCGCGAGTTGCGCGAGAAGAAGTTCATGAAGATTATTTCGCTCGCGCCGGAAGTGATTTGAATTATGGCAAAATTTCATGTGAAAAAGGGTGACGAGGTGGTGATTCTAGCCGGTGCCGAAAAAGGCAAGCGCGGCAAGCTCATCAACGTGGACACCAAGAGTGGCCGGGTGGTCGTGGAAGGTTTGAAAATGATCAAGCGCCACACCCGCAAAAGCCAACAGCATCCGCAGGGTGCGATTGTCGAACGCGAAGGCACCATTCATGGTTCCAACGTGATGGCGGCGGAAAAATTTGATGCCCGCGCGGCCAAGCGCGGCGCGGCGGCCCCGGCCAAAGTATAACGATTGAACCGTCACGGCCAAATCCGTGACCCAAAAAAATGAAAGCCAGACTTTACGAAAAATACGTCAAAGAAGTAGCCCCGGCCCTCAAGGCCAAGCACAACTACTCGAACGTCCACCTAATCCCGAAATTTGAAAAGATCGTGATCAACATGGGCGTGAGCGCGTCGCTCGAAAAGAGCGCGATTGACGACGCCGCCAAAGATTTGACCCAGATCACCGGCCGCAAGCCGGCGACCAGCAAGTCCCGCCACAGCATCGCGAACTTCAAGTTGCGCGAAGGCCAGGTGATCGGCTGCCGGGTCACGCTGCGGCGCGATGAGATGTATGAATTTTTCGACCGCATGGTCGCGGCGGCGCTGCCCCGTATTCGTGACTTCCGTGGTCTGTCGCCGCGCAAGTTTGACGGCCGTGGCAACTACACGTTCGGCATCGCGGATCAGACGATTTTTCCCGAGATCGAACTGGACAAGATCAAGCGCACGCAGGGCATGGACGTGACAATTGTCACCACGGCCAAGACGGATGCCGAGGCGCTGGACTTGTTGAAGCTGATGGGCCTGCCGCTGGCGGAAGCCAAAGTGGTGGAAGTGAAAGCCGAAGCGAAACCCGAAGTTAAATAATTTTATGGCCAAGAAATCCTGGTTGGAACGCAATAAGAAGAAGCAGGAAACGGTGAAGAAGTACGCCGCGATCCGGGCTGAACTCAAGGCCAAGCACGATTACGCCGGTCTGTCGAAGCTGCCGCGCAACGCCAGCCCGACCCGCGTGGTCAACCGCTGCTCGATGAGCGGCCGCCGTCACGGTTATCTGCGCAAATTCGCCTGTTCGCGCATGACCTTCCGCGAAGGGGCGTTGAACGGACTGATTCCCGGTGTGACCAAAGCAAGCTGGTAATAATATGATTGACCCGATTTCTGACATGTTGACGCGGATCCGCAACGGCCAGCAGGCCCTGTTGCCGGCCGTCGTAATGCCGCACTCCAAAATCAAGGAGAGCATCGCCCACATCCTGAAGAAGGAAGGTTACGTGAGCGACGTGACGGTGGAAGGCAAGCTGCCCAAAAAACTCACGCTTAAGCTCAAGTATCAGGGCAAGAAGGGTGTGGTCGAAGGCCTCAAGCGCATCAGCTCCCCGGGCCTGCGCAACTACGTCGGCGCGACGGAAATTCCGCGCGTCCTCGGCGGTCTCGGTATTTCCATCCTGTCCACGCCTGAAGGCGTGATGTCGGGAACGCAGGCCAAGAAGAAAAATCTCGGCGGTGAAGTGCTCTGTTACGTCTGGTAAGAATTTTTTGTTATGTCGCGAATTGGAAAACAACCGATAGCCGTTCCGCCCAAAGTCAAGGTGGAGGTCAAGGGCCAGCAGGTGCTGGTCGAAGGCCCGAAGGGCAAACTCAATTTCAACCTGCCGGCCCGTACGAGCATGAAGGTGGAGGGCGGCAATATTATCGTCAGCCGCGCCGGCGATGACGCGCAGTCGAAGGCCTTGCACGGCCTGAGCCGCGCGCTCATCAACAACATGGTCAAGGGCGTGAGCGAAGGCTTCGTCAAGAAGCTGGAAATTCAGGGCGTCGGTTTCAAGGCGTCGGTCGTCGGCAAGGTTGTGAACCTGAGCCTCGGCTATTCGCACCCGATCAATTACGACATTCCGGAACAGATCAAAGTCACGGTGGAAGAAAACACCAAACTGACGATTGAAGGACCGGATCGCCAGGTCGTCGGCCGCGTCGCCGCCGAAATCCGCGCCTACTATCCGCCGGAACCCTACAAGGGCAAGGGCGTCCGTTACGCCGGTGAACACGTCGTCCGCAAGGAAGGCAAGACCGTCCAATAACAATTAGCTGCCACGGCAAAAACCGTGGCGCATCAAAATGAGAACTGACAAGAAACAAAAGTTGCTGCAACTCCGTCACTGGCGTTTGCGGAAAAAAGTCATCGGCTCCGCCGTGCGTCCGCGCATGAGCGTGTGCTTCACGAACGAGAACATTTATGTTCAGTTCATTGACGACGCCATTGGCAAGACGATTGCCGCCGCCACGACGACCAGCAAGGCCACTCCCAACAAGGAAAAGCTCGCTGCCAACGTAATCAGCGCGAAGACAATTGGCACGCTGGCCGCCCAGAACGCAATTGCGAAGGGCATCAAGGAAGTCGTGTTTGACCGCGGGGGCGCGCGTTATCACGGCAAAGTCAAAGCCCTGGCTGACGCCGCGCGCGAAGCCGGACTTAAATTTTAACCATTAAACGATAAATACTGTGGCTGAAGAAACGAACATTGTACCGCCGACGAATACTCCGGCTCCCGCTCCGGCTCCGACGTCGGGCGGCGGAGATTACCAATCACGCGGTCCCCGTGGGCCGCGTCGTGGCAAGCCGCGCGACAACCAGGATCAGGGCCAGGGCGATGGCATGGTTGAAAAGGTTGTTTTCATCAACCGCTCCGCCAAGGTCGTTAAGGGCGGACGCCGGTTCAGCTTCAGCGCGCTCGTCGTCATCGGCGACAAGGCCGGACGCGTCGGCATCGGTCTCGGCAAATCCACCGAAGTGTCAGATGCGATCAAGAAGGGCGGCGAAGACGCCCGCAACCACATGGTGAGCGTTTCGTTGAAAGGCCCGACCATTCCGCATGAGGTTTATTGCCGCTACGGCGGCGCAAAAGTTTTGCTGCGTCCGGCTTCCCCGGGAACGGGCATCATCGCCGGCAAAACCGTGCGCGCCGTGCTCGAATCCGTCGGCATCAAGGACATCCTGAGCAAGTCGCTCGGTTCCAGCAACGCCGCCAACGTGGTCAAGGCCACGCTGAAAGGCCTGTTGAGCCTGCGTTTGCAGGAAGACATTTACAAGAGCCGCGGTCTGCAGATGAAAAAAGTTGAAGCTCCGAAGGCTCCGGAAGCAACTCCTGCTGCTTAATTTTTATGCGATTACACGATCTCAAACCTCGTCCGGGTGCCAAACACCGCCGCAAGCGGCTCGGTCAGGGCGAATCCAGCGGGCGCGGCAAAACGGCCGGGCGCGGTGGCAAGGGCCAGACAGCCCGTTCCGGCAGCTCCATCCGCATCGGTTTCGAAGGCGGTCAGATGCCCCTCATTCGGCGCATCCCCAAGCGCGGTTTCAACAACACGCGCCACGCCACGACCTACATTCCGGTGAACCTGGAATCGTTGAACGTGTTTGAAGACGGCGCGAAAGTGGACGCGGCGGCTTTGAAGGCGCTCGGCTTGGCCAACGGCCCCGGTGCCGGCGTGAAAATTCTCGGCAACGGCGAAGTCACGAAGAAGTTGTCCGTCATCGCCCACGCGTTCAGCGCCACTGCGCGCACGAAGATTGAAGCCAAGGGCGGCACCTGCGAAGTGGTGGTCACTTTCAAGGACCAAGTCAAGGCGGACGCCGCGAAAAAGGTGGTCGTCGCTAAAAAAGCGGCCGCCGCTAAGTAATTTAATCCGCCCACCCCACCATGTTTCGCAACATCGTCACGACGTTCGGCAATTGCTTCAAGATTCCGGAATTAAAATCCCGGATTTTGTTCACTGTCGGCGTGCTCGCGATCTGCCGGCTGGCGGCGCTCATTCCACTTCCTTGGTTGAACGGCGCGGCGCTGGCCGACTACATGGAGAAGAACGACCGCGGCGGCGTGCTGGGCATGTTCAGCATGTTCACCGGCGGCGGCATGGAGCATTGCGCGATCGGCTCGCTTGGCATCATGCCCTACATCAGCGCGACCATCATCATCCAGTTGTTGAGCGCGGTGATTCCTTCGTTGAGCAAGATGGCGCGCGAAGAAGGCGGCCGCACCAAGATCATCCAATACGGACGCTACCTGACCGTGCTGTTGTGCATCGGCTGGGGCGCGGCGTCGGCGATCGGCTGGGAACATCCCGGCAATATTTTCAACGGCTTCCAGGGCAAGCTCGTGGTCTATGACAACATCTGGCTGTATCGCATCCTGACGGTGATCGCGCTGACGGCGGGCACCATGCTGCTGATGTGGCTGGGCGAGCAGATCACCGAGCGCGGCATCGGCAACGGCATTTCTTTGATCATCACGATCAACATTCTCGCGCGTCTGCCGCAGGCGGCGCAGGGTCTTTACGACATGTTTTGGGGAGCGGCAGCGGGAGGGAAGGGTAGCAATACCATCAATGTCGCCATGCTATTGATTCTCTTGGCGACTGTTATCGGAATTGTCATCGCCATCACCCAGGCACAGCGGAAAATTCCCGTTCAATACGCCCAGCGCGCCGTGGGCCGCAAAGTTTATTCCGGCGGCACCTCGTTCATGCCGCTGCGGGTGAACTATCCCGGCGTGATGCCGATCATTTTTGCCGGCGCCGTGCTGATGTTTCCGCAGCAGATTCTCCTGCTCCTGGGCAAGAGCCTGAACCAGCCGTTCCTGGCGGAACTGGCCCGCAAGTTGTCCCAGGGTTCGCCGCTTTATCTGACGCTGTATTCGCTGATGATTCTCGCCTTCTCATACTTCTGGGTCGCCACGCAGTTCAATGAAATCCAGATCGCCGACGATTTGAAAAAGAACGGCGGCTACATTCCCGGCGTGCGTCCCGGCCAGGCGACGAGCGACTACCTGCACAATTCAATGAGCCGGATCACGCTGGCGGGCGCGGTGATTCTCTGTGTCATCGCGGTGATTCCGCAGGTCCTTTACGACCTGATGGGCATGCCGAACGCGGTCGCGCAGTTCTTCGGCGGCACGAGCATGTTGATCACGGTGGGCGTGCTGCTCGACACCATGCGCCAGATGGAATCGCATTTGTTGATGCGCCATTACGACGGCTTTCTGAAGAAGGGCAAGTTGAAGGCCCGCTTTTAGTGAAACGTGAAAAGTGAAACGTGAATTAACGCTTCACGATTCACGGATCACGCCTCACGCATGATCATTCTCAAGACCGAGCGGGATTTGGCAGTGATGCGGCCCGCGTGCGCGGTGGCCAGTGCGGTGTTGAACGAAGTGGCCACGTTCATCCGGCCGGGATTGACGACGAAGCAGGTGGATGAGTTTGCCGGCGAGCGGATCAAGAGTTACGGCGCCCGGAGCGCGTTCCTTGGGTATCGCAAGTATCCGTGTCAGATCTGCATCTCGGTGAACGAGCAGGTTGTTCACGGCCTGGCTAACGACAGCCAGTTGAAATTTGGGGACATTGTTAGTTTGGATGTCGGCGTGGTCTATAACGGTTTTATCGGTGACACGGCCAAGACGGTTGCGGTTGGCGGTTGCGGTTTGATTGCGCAGCAGTTGATGGATGTGACGGAGAAGTCACTCTACGAAGGCATCGCGCAGGCGCTGCCGGGGAACCGGGTCGTGGATATTTCGCGCGCGATTCAAAAGTACGTTGAAGGCAACGGCTACAGCGTCGTGCGGGAATTTGTCGGTCATGGGGTCGGTCGGACGATGCATGAAGAGCCGCAGGTGCCGAATTTTGTGGACGGGAAAAAGTCCGAGAAGTTGCGGCCAGGCATGACCATCGCCATCGAGCCGATGGTGAACGCGGGTCGGCCCGACGTAAAAATTTTGAAAGACGGCTGGACAGTGGTGACGCAGGATGGTTCACTGTCCGCTCATTTTGAACACACGGTTTTGATCACCGAAGGTGAACCGGAGATTTTGACATGGCCGGAGAAAGTGCCTTCAAAGTTGTCGGCGTAGTCGTCGAAGTGCTGCCCCGGCAGACGTATCGGGTGGAACTGGCCAACGGCCACCGTTTGCTGGCGTTTGTGTCAGCGCGGCAGTTGAAAGAATTTGCCGGACTCAAGTCCGGAGAAACAGTGAAATTGCAGATGTCGCCCGGCGATTTGTCGCAGGGGCGAATCATCGTCGGAACGAAACAGATTTAATATGAAAGTTCGCGCATCAGTAAAAAAACTTTGCGAAAATTGCAAGATCGTGAAACGCAAGGGCGTCATTCGCGTCATTTGCAGCAACAAGCGGCACAAGCAGCGTCAGGGTTAAACTTAAAGAATTTATGGCACGTATCATTGGTGTTGAAGTCCCGCCGAACAAGCGCATTGACATTGCGCTGCGCTACATCTACGGCATCGGTCCAAAAAACGCCGTGGACATTTTGATCCACGCGAAGATTGATCCCAGCGTCCGCGCGAAGGATCTGACCGAGGCGCAGCTCTCCCAGATCGTGCACGCGATCCAGGACGGCAAATATGTCATCGAAGGCGATCTGCGCCGCGAACTCGGCATGAACCTCAAGCGCCTGCAGGGCATCAAATGCTATCGCGGCGTCCGCCACATGCGCAGCCTGCCCGTCCGCGGCCAGCGCACCCAGACCAATTCCCGCACCCGCAAAGGTCCGCGCAAGACGGTCGGCGTGACCCGCAACCCGAGCGCCAAGGCCGGCATTCACTGATTCATTTTTGATTTAAGCTTTCCGATTTACGATTATGGCCGACGAGAAAAAGAAACCCGCTTCCAAAAGCGAAACCAAACCCGAAGCTGCTGCCAAGCCGGCGGACGAAACCAAGCCGCAACGCAAGGGGCCGCCAAAAGTGCCCGGCGCTCCGGGTGCTCCCGGTGCCACCCCGGCCGGAGAAGCTCCGAAGACGGACGCCGCGATTGCCGCCGCCGGCTCCGCGCCGACCGCCGCCGAACTGCTCGCCGACGACATGGCCGGCAAGAAGATCGTCAAGGCCAAGGGTGCCAAGAACATTTCCGTTGGCATCGCCAACATCCTCGCGACGTTCAACAACACGCAGGTCAGCATCACCGACATGCACGGCAATCTGCTCGGCTGGTCGAGCGCCGGTCGTGTGGGCTTCAAGGGTTCCCGCAAGAGCACTGCTTACGCCGCGCAACAGGTGGCGCAGGACGCCGCCCGGCAGGCGATGTCCCACGGCATGAAGGAAGTTGAAATCCGCGTCAAGGGTCCGGGATCCGGCCGTGAATCCGCCATCCGCGCCTTGCAGGCGATCGGCTTGGAAATCAGCACCATCAAAGACATCACACCCATTCCGCACAATGGCTGCCGCCCGCGCAAACAGCGCCGCGTGTAGGAAATCGTCAATCGTAATTCATCAATCGTAAATTTTTATGGCTCGTTATACAGGTCCCCGCGTTCGCATCAGCCGCCGTTTCGGCATTCCGATTTTCGGCCCGTCCAAATATTTGGAACGCCGCAACTACGGTCCCGGCGTCCACGGCCCCAAGTCCGCCCGCCGCAAGCACACCGATTATGGTCTCGGTCTGATCGAAAAACAGAAGCTCCGCTTTTTCTACGGGCTGATGGAAAAGCAGTTTCGTGGTGTTTATCAAAAGGCGCTGCGGCGTCGCGGTGTCACCGGTGAACAGATGCTCCAGATTTTGGAGACGCGCTTGGACAACGTGGTTTACCACCTTGGCTTTGCGAGCTCCCGCGCCGGTGCGCGTCAGATGGTGACGCACGGCCACGTCCAGGTGAACGGCAAGAAGGTCAACATTCCGTCCTACGCGCTCAAGGTGAACGAAGTCGTCACCGCGAAGAACCACAACGTCTCGCGGCAGTTGGCGACCAAGGGTTTTGAAGTGTCCACCAGCCGCGTGGTGCCGGACTGGCTCTCCCTGAACAAGGAAGAGTTCAAGGGCGTCGTGATGCGCATTCCGACGCGCGGAGAGATCAACCCGATTGCCAACGAACAGGCCGTCGTCGAATTTTATTCCCGTTAATCCAAACTGAACCGTCCCGCTTGCGGGGCAAAAACAATTACACGGGCCTTTCCGGCTCCGGGAATAAATTCCGGAAAGGTCAGCTTAAAATTGTTGAAAGATCAATTATGCCAGTACGTCTAGGTCGTTTTGAAATGCCCAAACGGTTGACCAAGGAAGAGTCAACCGCCACCGATACTTACGCCAAGTTCATCGCCGAACCGTTTGAAACCGGCTACGGCCACACCGTCGGCAACTCCATCCGCCGCGTGCTCCTCAGCTCGCTCGAAGGCGCGGCCATCACCTCCATCAAGATTGACGGGGCGATGCACGAGTTCGCGACCATTGAAGGCGTCGTCGAAGATGTCACCGACATCGTTTTGAATTTGAAGAAGGTGCTGTTCAAGGCCCACAGCCGCGAGCCGCAGACGCTGCTGCTTTCCACCAACAAGGAAGGCGAAGTGACCGCCGCCGACATTCAGGTCAACCAGAACGTCGAGTTGGTGAACCCCAAGCAGCACATCTGCACGCTCGACAAGAAGAAAAAATTTGAGATGGAGCTGGAGGTCAAGGTCGGCCGCGGCTTCTGCCCCGGCGACGAAAACAAAAAGGCCGGCCAGGCCATCGGCGTCATCGCCATTGACTCGCTGTTCTCGCCCGTGACCCGCGTGAAATACGCCGTGGAAAGCGCGCGCGTCGGTCAGCGCACCGATTACGACCGCTTGGTCATTGAACTGTGGACGGACGGGCGCATCACGCCTGACGACGCACTGACGCAGGCCTCCGCCATTTTGCAGCATCACCTGGACGTGTTTGTCGGCTACGACAAGAACGCCGTCGAGTTCGAGGAAGTCGTGGACAAGCAGGACGACGAAAAGAACAAGCTCAAGAAGCTCCTCAACATGAGCGTCAACGAAATCGAACTGAGCGTCCGTGCCGCGAACTGCCTGAACAACGCGAACATCACGACCGTCGGCCAGCTCGCCATGAAGAGCGAATCCGAGATGCTCAAGTACCGCAACTTCGGCAAGAAGTCCTTGAACGAAATCAAAGACAAACTGACCGCGTTGCAGCTCTCCCTCGGCATGAGCTTCGAGGCCGGTCTGATTGACGGACCCAAGGAAGATGCCGCCGCCACCGCCCGTTAAGAAATTTTATGAGACACCTAAAGCGAACAGCCAAGCTGGGCCGCACCGGGACACACCGGAATGCGATGCTCGCCAACATGGTTTGCAGCCTGATCACCCACAAGCGCATCACCACGACCGTTGCCAAGGCCAAGGCCGCGCGCTCCGTCGCCGAGAAGATGGTCACGCTCGGCAAGAGCGGCACGATCCATGACCGCCGCCTCGCGGTCGCGCGCCTCCATCAGAACGACGCCGTGAAGATCCTCTTCGATGAAATCGCTCCGACGCAGAAGGCCCGCAACGGCGGCTACACCCGGATCATCCGGATGCATCAGCGCATCGGCGACGCCTCGCAACTGGCGATTCTGGAATTCGTGGACGTGCCCGCCGCCGGCGAAGCGCCGGTGGAAGCCGCGCCTGCCGCCGAAGCCAAGCCCAAGAAGGCCAAGAAG
>JAYWBR010000296.1:0-4500 GCA_043781315.1 Verrucomicrobiota bacterium
GCGCCGTTCATGTCGTCGTTGAGCCTCGCGTTTTACGGCGGGATCTTGCTCGGCGCGCCGTTCATTTTTTACTTTCTCGCGCAGTTCATTTTGCCGGCGTTGCGGGTGAAGGAAAAAAAATACGTGCTGCGCGCGTGCCTCGTCGGGGTGGGCCTGTTCGTCAGCGGCGTGGCCTTCTGCTATTTCTTCGTGCTGGCCCGGGCGTTGAAGTATGCCGAGCTGTGGGCCAACTGGATGGGCGTCAAGGTGCCGGAATGGCGGGCGGAAACGTATTTCAGTTTTGTGACCAAATTCATGCTTGGCATGGGCCTGGGGTTTGAACTGCCGGTGGTGCTGCTGGCGCTGGTGAAGATCGGCATCCTCGATTACGCCAAGCTCGCCGCCATGCGCCGCTACATGGTCGTCATCAATCTAGTCCTCGGCGCGCTGCTGACGACGCCGGAAATTTTCACGCAGGTCGTCATGGCCATCGTGCTGCAAGTGCTCTACGAGATCAGCGTGTGGATCGCCTGGTATTGGGAGCGGCAGGCCCGCAAACGTGGCGACGCGTAAACCTAAAACCCGCAGTTGACTGGCCACCAAAAAGCACAAAAGGCACAAACAGTGTGGGACCGGAAAGTTTTTTTGAGCGACGGCCGCTTCACCTGCCGGGTGAAGTCAAGCCGGGCAACGGAACGCAGTCACAGCCGTTAATTTTGTGCTCTTTGTGCCTTTTCGTGGCGATTCCAACTGCGGAATTTGGGGTAAATTGAAATCCCACTTTACAAGCCATTGATTCGCGCTAATCTGCGGCAACAAAACAACACTTTATGCGAAACACATTTTCATTCCTCAGCCTGACCGTCCTGCTCGGCGTGCTGGCCACCGGCTGCGCCAACATGGAAAATAAAATGGGCCGCGGCCTGAGCAACACCGCCGAAATTTTTCGCGCTGGTGAATACCGCCGCACCATCGAGCAGACCGCGCTGTTTGAAAGCCCCGACCAGGCCTACACCACCGGCGCGCTGCGCGGCATCCATCGCACCATGGCCCGCACCGGCATCGGCCTCTACGAAATCCTGACCTTCCCCTTCCCGCCGTATCGTCCGGTGTTCACCAAGCACTTTGCGCCCAACCCGGTCTATCCCGACAACTACACGCCCAACCTGATCGAGGATTCCATGTTCGCCACCGACACCTACACCGGCTTCAGCGGCGGCGATACGCTGCCGTTCGTGCCGGGCAGCCGCTTTCAGATTTTTGAAACCCGCTGAACTTGGATAAATAATCTCTCACGCGCCAACGTCACTGTTGGCGCGTTTTTTTATGACGCTCCACAAACCATCCCCCTGCAAGGTCAATCTCCTGCTCAACATCCTGGGCAAACGCGCCGACGGCTTTCACGCGCTTGAAACCGTCATGCACCCGGTCAACGTGTGCGACGAACTGACCTTCACCCGCACCGCCGGCGGATTGGCCCTGACGTGCAGCGACGCCACCTTGCCGGTGGATTCAGGCAACCTGGTGCATCGCGCGGCGACACAGTTTTTTCAAAAGGCAAAAATCTCGGACGGCGTGAAAATTCATCTGGAGAAAAAACTCCCGCTCGCGGCTGGCCTCGGCGGGGGCAGTGGCAACGCCGCCGTCACGCTGCTCGGCCTCAACGAAATGTTCGGTCAGCCGCTCGCCGCGCCCGCGCTCCACGAGATCGCGGCGGCACTGGGTTCGGATATTCCGTTCTTTCTGCAAACCCGGCCCGCGCTGGCCACGGGCCGCGGTGAGAACATCCAGCCGGTGGATTTTTTTCCGGCCCTGCGCGGGATGTCGTTCCTGCTGATTCATCCCGGCTTCGGCATTTCAACGGCGTGGTCGTATCAAACCCTCGCCAAATTTCCCGCAGCCTTGAACGGCACGCCCGGGCGCGCACAGAAACTGATTTCCCTTTTGCAAACGGCGGATTTGCAAACGGCGGGAACGGAATTTTACAATTCACTCGAAGCGCCGGCGCTGGAAAAATTCCCCGTCCTCAGGTTGTATCAGGAATTCCTCCGTGCAAACGGCGCCGCCGTCGCGCTCATGTCCGGCAGCGGTTCCACCACCTTTGCACTCGTGCCGGGACAAACCGCCGCCGAACGGCTGGCGGAAAAATTCAAAGGCCGGTTTGGCTCCGCCGGCTGGACCGCCGTGGTCGCCGCGAGCTAAACCCGAACTCCGAGTTCTGGGACACGCCCGCTGCCCACAGTTCGCATTGCCATTGTCCGCCGCCCTTCCTAACTTTCACCGCATGATTCGCCTGGTATTGTTCGATATTGACGGCACGCTCGTTCACACGGGCGGGGCCGGCGTGAAAGCGTTTGCCAAAGTATTCTCCGAGGAGTTCGCGGCCCACGACGGCCTGGAAAAATTAAAATTCGCCGGGCGCACCGACGTGAGCCTCGTGCGCGAATTTTTCCAAATCCACGGCATCGCGGAAACGTCGGAAAACTTCGCGCGGTTTTTTGGCCGCTACATTTTCTGGCTCGACCACATCCTCGGCCGCAGCGAAACCCAGACTTGTCCCGGCGTCTGGGAAATGCTGGCCGAAATTAAATCACTGCCACAACCGCCGTTGCTGGGCCTGCTCACCGGCAACATCGTGCTGGGCGCGGAAATCAAACTGCGGCACTTCGATTTGTGGAAGGAATTTTCCACCGGCGCGTTTGCCGATGACAGCGAACACCGGGATGAAATCGCCGCCGTGGCGAAAACACGAGGCAGCCGCGCGCTGGGGAAAAATTTGCGGGGCGAGGAAGTGCTGGTCATCGGCGACACGCCGCTGGACATCCGTTGCGGGCGGGCCATCGGTGCGAAAGTTCTGGCGGTGGCCACGGGCGGCGCGACGCTCGGGGAGTTGCAGCAACATGCGCCGGACTGGGCGGTGAACGATCTGCGGGAAATTGCGGCGAAAGCGGTTTGTTCGTGAAACGTGATGCGTGAAATGTGAAGGGAAACTTTCACGTATCACGTATCACGTTTCAAATCAGTGTGCGTGGCAACCGCCGCCGCAACAATGCCCGCCGCCGCCCTTGGCTTTGCTGGAAGCCGGAGCCGCAACGCCAGCGCCGCTGGCCGCGAAGGTGGAAAACTTCTTCTCGATCTTGGACGAGCCGCAGTGCGGACACTTGGTGCCCGTCCAATCGCTGGAGCGGACGAGGATTTCGCTGTCCTGCTCGCACTTCCCGCAATGAAATTCGTAAATCGGCATGGGTGGAAAATAGTTTGTTTCCCGGAATGCTTCAAGCCTCACGGTGGCCGGTGGGGCCGAGCTGCCGCCCGGCCTCCCAAGGCGGTGCAGCAGCGACGCGCTACCAAATTATTTCCGCAGCACACTGTCCCGCTGCGCCCAGTCCGGATTCGGATTCGGGTAATCCAAGTTGTAGTGCAGTCCCCGGCTCTCGGGCCGCAGCAGCGCGCAACGCACAATCAGTTCTGCGACCGTCGCGATGTTGCGCAGTTCGAGCAAGTCCGCCGTCACGATGAAATTCCAATAGTATTCGGAAATCTCCTGCTGCAAATTCGCGAGCCGCGCCTGCGCACGCTGGAGGCGTTTGTTCGTGCGGACAATGCCGACGTAATCCCACATCAGGCGGCGGATTTCGTCCCAGTTGTGCGAGACCACGACCAGCTCGTCGGGGTTGTTGGCGGAGCCGGACTGCCACGGGGGAATGGAAAGATTGCCGATTGCCAATTGCCGGTTGCCGATTGCTTTTTCCGCCGCACGGTGCGCGCAGACCAGCGCTTCCAACAGTGAATTGCTCGCGAGCCGGTTCGCGCCGTGCAAACCGGTGCAGGCCACTTCGCCCACGGCCAAGAGTCCGGCGATGTCCGTCTCGCCATCCACGTTCGTGACCACTCCGCCGGCCTGATGATGCGCGGCGGGGACGACAGGGATCGGCTCCTTGGTGATGTCTATGCCATAGCCAAGGCAGGTTTTGTAAATGTTGGGGAAACGTTCGATGACATAGCGCGCCGGTTTGTGCGTGATGTCGAGCAGCACGCACTCCGCGCCGCTCTTTTTCATTTCGCTGTCAATCGCCCGCGCCACCACGTCGCGGGTCGCGAGCGATTTGAGCGGGTGATAATCATTCATGAACTCCACGCCGTCCAGGGTCATCAGCACGCCGCCCTCGCCGCGCACGGCTTCGCTGATGAGAAACGATTTCGCCTTGGGATGATACAGGCACGTCGGATGAAACTGGATGAACTCCATGTTCGCAATCGCCGCGCCCGCGCGAAATGCCATCGCCACGCCGTCGCCAGTCGCGATGTCAGGATTGGTGGTGTAGAGATAAACTTTTCCACAGCCGCCCGTGGCCAGCAGCGTGACCGGCGCGGCGAACGTCTCGACCTTGCCGGTGGATTTCTCGAGCACGTAAACGCCAAGACAGCAATTTTCGCCCGCGTGGCCGAGCTTCTGGCTGGTGATCAAATCAATCGCAATATGATTTTCGAAAATTTGAATGTTCGGCTGCTGCGCAATGG
>JAYWBR010000297.1:0-4473 GCA_043781315.1 Verrucomicrobiota bacterium
TGCTTCGCCGCAAAGCCGGCTGCAAGCCGGCGCTCCCGCCGCCAGCCGCGCCCGGGTCAGTCCTGGTCCTGCTACCCTCACCCGACTTTAATCACACCCCGCACCCTGCCCCGCCCGGATTTCTTTTCCGGGTTGCGTTGCCGGAGGCTTGTCCCTAAGCTGTTTCGCATGACAGCTTCGACACATGAAGTGTGGGAGCGGTTAAAAAATTTATGCCTGAAGGATATTGCGTTAAGTGCAAGGCCAAGAAGGAAATTGTCAATGCCGTGGAAGAAACCATGAAAAACGGGCGCAAGGCCATCAAAGGCAAATGCCCCACCTGCAACACGGTCATGTTTAAAATTTTGGGTGGCAAAGCCGCGGCCGCCGCCACGCCCACACCCGCTCCCGCGCCGGAAAACCCGGCACCCCCGTCCAACTAATCATTATGTCGCAACAGCTCGCCTACGTCATCATCACCCCCTATTCGCTGCACAAATCCCGCACCGGCGGCATCCTGAGCCGGCTCATCACCCGCTCCGGGGTGGAACTCGCCGCCGCGCGGATGTTCGCTCCCAGCGCCGAACTCGTGAAGCAATACTCCGAAGCCATCGTTTCCAAAAACGATCCGCAAGACAGCCGCATCCAGGAGTTGCTCCAAACCTACATTTTGCAGAATCTTTCGCCCGATCCGAAAACCGGACGCCGTCGCCGCGCGATGGTGCTCCTGTTCAAGGGTGAAGATGCCGTGCGCAAAGTCCGCTCGGTCGTCGGCAACATCAGCCTGGATCGGCGCGGCGGTGAAACCATCCGCGACACGTATGGCGACCTCATCCTGAGCGAGGACAACCAGATTCGTTACTTTGAGCCGGCCGTGTTCGCGCCGCCGTCCGCCGACGAAGCCGAAGCCAAGTTGAAACTCTGGACCCGCTATTCCGACACCGACGGCGGCATCGTGGACAATGTCATCCCGTATCTGCCCGGTGAAAAACCGCAGCGCACGCTCGTCCTCATCAAGCCGGAAAACTTCCGCTTCCCCTCCGGTCGTCCCGGCAATGTGATTGATTTCTTCTCCCGCACCGGCCTCTACATCGTGGGCATCAAGCTCCACCGCATGAGCGTGGCGCAGGCGATGGAATTCTACGGCCCCGTCCGCGAAGTGCTCCGCACCAAGCTCAAGGACATGGTCGCGGGCAAGGCCAAGGTCTCCCTGGAAAAAGAATTTGGCTTCAAGCTCACGGGCGACAACGAAAAACAACTCGGCGACATTCTCGGCCCGGTCTTTGGCGACAACCAGTTTGAAACCATCGTCAAGTTCATGTGCGGTGCGGCCCCGTCCGACACGCCGGAAGCCGAGTGGACCAAGCCCGGCAGCGAACGTTGCATCGCCCTCGTCTATGAAGGCGTGGAAGCCGTGCGCAAGATCCGCGACGTGCTCGGGCCGACCGATCCGTCCAAGGCGCCGCCCGGTTCCATCCGGCGCGAATTCGGCCAGACCATCATGATCAACGCCGCACACGCCAGCGATTCGGAAGAGAGCGCCAACCGCGAATTCGGCATCGTGAAACCCGGGGAAAATAATTTCCGGCAGGTCGTCGAAGAGTTTTACGGAAAAGTTTAACCGGTTTGCACCCGCGACACCGCCAGCCCCAAACGGGCTGGCGTTTTTTTTGCGACTAATGCCCGTTCTGTTTGGAGCCTGAAAAAAAAGCCGCACGGCGACGCGTCCCGGCCGTGAAGCTGACCCTCCGCGAACTCGGCCAGGGCTTTTGTCCGGCTCCGGGGGAACCGCCGCCTTGGCCATTCCCAAAGATTGGGGCAAACCAAAGATTGAAGACGCAGTGAAGACGCAGTGCATCTTTGGCTTTCCCCAATCTTTGGGCAGTTCGGAGGCATCAGCCCTGCCGGCCGCACCGCGTTGTTACTGGAGTTTGAATTTCCCGCTGCTGCTGTCCTGAAGGTTTCCGAGGCTGTCGAAAGAGTTCACAAAGAAAACGCCGTTCGCCGCGTTGGTATAGGTGGTCTGCACGTAGGCGGTCTGGCCGGCACGGGCCGCGTTCGTGTACGTCAGCACCAGCATTCCGCTCACCGGACTGAAACGCGTCAGCGCGTAATTCCCGGCGCTGCTCCCGCCGCCGCCGGTCTGCGTGAAGCTGCTCTGGCTGGCAAATTTCAGCATGGTGACGTTGGTGCTGCCGGTGTTGGTAGCGACCAGGGTTTTGCCCGTCACCGACCCGGGAAAAAAGTTGGTCGCAATCACCAGACTGATGGCGGCGAGGTCGCCATCGTCATTGGTAAAGTAGCCGCCGTAGTGATTGGTGAACACGAACGAGACTTCACTCTCCTGATTGCTCTGCGTCGGGGGTGCAAGATAGGTCAGGGCGATGTGCGCGGTGTTGGTGCCGGTCTTGGTGTAGAGATATTGGCCGACGCCGTAATTGTCCGCGTTGGTATCCGTGCCGGTCTGGGCAAAGTGGACGGGATCGAAGCCGACATTTTGAATGTTCGTGTCGCCCGCATGTTGCTGCGTGACGGTGGCCAGCAAACCGTTCAGCGCGTCGGGCGCCCAGTCGGCGACTGGCTGCACAACGTAGGTGAAAGCCACGGTGTTGGTGAGCGAATAGTTGCCGACGGCGTCGGCCGCGAACGCCTGGATCTGGTTGGAGCCGGCGAACAGAAAGTTGGTCAGCCCGGGGCTGCTCCAGTCGCGATTGTTCAGCGCGAGCGTGGCGGGATTCCAGCCGGAGCCGTTCAATTGAAACCAGACCGTGGCCACGCCGACGTTGTCACTGGCCTTGCCGCGCACGGTGAACACGGCGTTGCTCCACTTCTGCTTGGCCACCGGATTGGTGATGCCATTCACCGGTCGCGCGCTGTCCAGAAAGTTCGCCGTAAAGCTCAGGTTGGACTGCATGTTGAACGTGAGCTTGGCGGTATTCGTCGAGGCGTTGCCCGTCCAGTTGACGAACCGGAAGCCGGTGGCGGGCGTGGCCGTCATCGAGTAGTTCTTGCCGATTTCCAAAACGGCGTTGCTGTAATTGGGACTCAGGGTGCCGCGACCACCCGCAAACTGCACGCTCAGGTGGTCGGTCAGGACGTAAACAAATTTGACCGTGTTGGTCAGCGAGCGGTTGCCGGTGCCGTCCTCGGCGTAAGCGCTGATAAGGTTGGTGCCGGGGTTCAGCACGAGATTGGTGGCCGTCCAGTTCGTCCAGTTGTTGAGGGTGGCCGCGATCATCCAGGCGTTCGTGTTGAGCTGATACCACACGTTGGAGACGGCGAAATTGTCCATGGCCTTGCCGGTGGCAGTAAAGACCTGGTTGCTCCAGCGCTGGCTGGCCTTGGGTGAGAGCAGGATGTTGACGGGCCGTGTCACGTCCAAAAAGGTCGCCGTAAAGTTCAAGTTGGACTGCATGTTGAAAGCGAGCTTGGCGGTGTTAGTTGTCACACTGCCGCTCCAGTTGAGAAACCGGAAACCCACCGCCGCCGTGGCCGTCATGGAAAAGTTTTTGCCGATCTCCAAAACAGCGTTGCTGTAATTCGGACTGAGCGTGCCCTTGCCGTCGAACTTCACCGTCACGCGATCGGTCAGGACATATATGAATTTCACCAGGTTGGTCGCCGACCGGTTGTTGCTGGTGTCCACGGCATAGGCGAGGAAGGTGTTCGTGCCGGGAGTCAGCACGAGATTGGCAGCCGTCCAGTTGGTGAAATTGTTGGACAAAGCGGCGGCCACCCAACCGTTGCCGTTCAACTGATAAAAAACATCGGCCACCCGGACATTGTCTTTGGCGATGCCTGTCGCAGTGAACACCGCGTTGCTCATGCGCTTGCCGGACACGGGGGCAACGACCGTCAGCGTGGGTTTTACCAGTTCACCCGTCCGATAGATTCCCGCGACCGTGTTGGTGATTTGGGAAGTGACCGCATTCGTCTGGCTAGGCGGCGTGATGAATCCCGCCACGGAACTGAAGGTCACCACATGACTGCCGGGCGCAAGCCCCGCCACCACATTCCCGCTGATTTGAGAAACGCCGCCGTCCACCTGCCACCGCGCGCCGGCAGCCACGGCTCCGGGCGGACTCAGATTCACGCGCAACGCGCCGGTGGCCGCCGATGCGTAGCTTCCCGTCGCAATGTTCGTGGTGTCCCCGGTGATGGACACGATTTGGTTGCCGGGCGTAACCCAGCCGGAAATTATTTTGAACGTCAGGAGATGATCACCCGCGGCCAAGTTCACGACGACCGCACCGTTGGTTTGAAAGGCACCGCCGTCCACCTGCCACTGCGCACCATCCGCCACCGCTCCGACCGGAGTGAGGTTCACCTGCAATCCGCCCGACGTCAGAGAATACGTGCCCGCTAGGTTGGTGAGCGTGTCGGAAGCGATCGTCACACTTTGGTTGCCGGGCGCAAACCAGCCCCCAATGGTTTTGAATGACACAACATGCACCCCGACGGACAAGTTGGTCACGACCGCACCGTTGGTTTGAA
>JAYWBR010000298.1:0-13144 GCA_043781315.1 Verrucomicrobiota bacterium
ATTCTGAAATCGGCAGGGCCTCGAAGGTGGGGTTTCAATATCCCAAAGGTCATGTCCTCGCGATGTGGGACAAGGAGTGAACGGCCCCGAGCGGGCGGCCGCCGCCGGTGGAAATTCTTTCTTCGGCGATCGCCTCTCACCGGGGCTATACCTCTCATGAGGTATTGGCCTGCGGATGGGCTTTTGTTAAGGTGAGCGACTGACTCGACGTTTGTGAAACGTCGGGTCGCGTGCCGGCTCAACCGCCAAATGATAAGTTCAGAATACAATCGAATCAGGAATGTCCGACCAGTCGCGTTGAAGCAACCTAATTGCTATCGCTATGCCCTCGCCCTGGGTATTGGCTTGCTCGCGTTGGCGATGCTCTCAAGCTTTCCAGCCATGGCGGAATCAGCAAGGGAATTGCCACGCGCAAAACCCAACGTCTTGTTTCTGCTCGCCGACGACTTGCGGCCCGACGGCATCGGCGCTTTGGGCAATCCCCACGTCAAGACTCCGAACTTGGACAAGCTGGTGGAGCGCGGTCTGATTTTCAATCACGCGTACGTCTTCGGCGCGCACATCGGTTCGGTATGCCTGCCCAGCCGGACGATGATTTACACCGGTTGCCAGCTCTACAATCACAAGGGCTACGGCAGCGGTAAGACGACCACCTTTCCGCAAGCCATGAAGGCGGCCGGCTACGCCACGATTCGCAGCGGCAAGTTCGGCGCTAATCCTAACGACCTGTGCAAAACTTTTGATGTTCATCTCAACGGTTATAACTCCGCCAACAATGCCAGCAACCTCATCGCGTTCATCCGGGAACATGCCGGCAAGCAGCCGATGTTCCTGCACATGGCCAGCAACGAGCCGCATGACCCGCAGTTCGCCCCGCCGGAATATTATCCCCGCTATCAGGCCGGGGACCTTCCGCTGCCGGTGAATTTTCTGCCGCAGCATCCGTTCGACAATGGCGAGATGATCATCCGGGATGAGCAGACCTTGCCGTGGCCGCGCACGCGCGCGAGCGTCACTGGAAAACTGGCGCGTTACTATGCTTCGACCAGCTATTGGGATGAGCATGTGGGCCGGATTATCCAGGCGTTGAAGGACACGGGGCAGTACGAAAACACACTCATCATCATTGCGGGCGACAATGGTTTGTCGCTTGGCGAGCATGGTTTGCTGGGCAAACAAAACCTCTATGAATTCGGCGGCATGCATGTGCCGTTGGTGTTTGTGGGGCCGGGCATCCCCAAGGGCAAGACCGATGCGTTTGCCTATCTCATGGATATCTTGCCGACGGTCTGCGAGTTGATCGGCGAGAAAATTCCCGCCGGGATTGATTCCCAAAGCCTCGCGCCGGTCATCAGTGGAAAAGCTCCAAAGGTGCGCGACTACTGCTTTACGAGTTATACCGACGTGCAGCGCTCGATCCGGGATCAGCGTTGGAAGTTGATTCGTTATCCCAAAATCAACTTCAGCCAGCTTTTCGATCTGCAGCATGACCCGCATGAGATGCAAAATCTGGCGGAGCAACCCAGGCAAGCCGGGAAACTGAAACAAATGATGGCACTGCTGGAGCAGGCCCAGAAGCAATACGGCGATACTTGCGCGCTCACCTCGGAACATCCTGGTGTGGTGAAATGGTCGCCACCGATCAAAGTTGCATCCACGACTTCGGAAAAATTGCCGGCCGATAAAGCAACCCCGTGAACCTCATGAACCTCGTGCGAAAATCAACCATCCTCACTATCTCGATAGTTGGAATGGTGATCTCCAGCGTGGCACTGGCTGTGGGCGCCGCCTCCCGGCCGCTGGTTGAGAGCATCAATCCAATGATCGGGGCAAGTACGAGCCGCGAGTTCGGAGAGGGGAAAACATTTCCGGGAGCAGCCACGCCTTTCGGTTTGGTTCAACTCAGTCCTGACACGATCACGGGTGGCGACAATGGGCCTGGCTATTCCTGGCACCACACGACGATCGAAGGATTTAGTTTTACCCACATGAGCGGTGTCGGCTGGCATGGTGATCTCGGAAATTTTCTCGTCATGCCGACGACTGGCAAGCTGAAGACGGAGCGAGGCGACCACGGTGCGGAGGACGGTTACCGCTCACGGTTCCGCCATGAAACCGAGGTGGCCCAGGCGGGTTATTACGCCGTTACGCTGGATGACTACCAGATCCGCGCCGAGATGTCTGCCGCGCAACGGGCGGGAATTCTTCGCTTCACGTTTCCCAAGTCAGAACAGTCCCGCCTCCAAATTGATCTTGCGCGCCGGGTCGCCGGCACTTCCGTGCGCCAGTTCGTCAAAGTAATTAATGATCATACCATCGAAGGCTGGATGAAATGCACGCCCGCCGGCGGAGGGTGGGGGAATGGCGGCGGCAAAGCCGACTACACGGTTTATTTTTCGGCGCAGTTCAGCAAGCCGCTGACGAACTTCGGGGTTTGGTCGGCGGATATTCCGGAGGGCTGGAAGCGCAAGCTGGAGGATATCGAAAGCCGGCGCTACCGCGACACGGTGGCGGACGCGAAAGTGATTCCTGGCTGCCGTGAAATGGAGGGTAAACACCTCGGGTTCTATTCGGAGTTCGCCACCGCGGCGGACGAGGTGGTTTTGCTGAAGGCGGGCGTTTCGTTCGTCAGCGTGGAAGGTGCGCGGGAGAATCTGAAGCATGATATTGCCGCCTGGAATTTTGAGCGCGTCCGCCAGCAGGCACGCAACTCGTGGGCCGAAGCGTTGGCGGGCGTGTCGGTGGAAGGCGGCTCCGATGCGCAACGCGAAGCCTTTGCCACGGCGCTCTACCATTCAATGATCGATCCGCGCGCATTCTCCGATAACGATGGCCGTTACTCCGGGGCGGATCATCAGATCCATCAGACCGGCAGCTTCACCTGCCGCACCATCTTCAGCGGCTGGGATGTTTTTCGCAGTCAATATCCGCTACTGACGATCATCCGCCCGGACGTGGTGAATGACACCGTCAATTCGCTGATCCAACAGGCGGAGTTGAGCGGCAATGGCCGGCTTGCGCGGTGGGAGATTTTGGGGGTGGAGTCGGGTTGCATGATTGGTGATCCGGCGGTGTCCGTTTTCGCGGACGCTTACCTGAAGGGGATTCGTGGATACGATGCACACAAGGCCTACCAGCTTTGTCGGTCCAGTGTCATGGGACCGAAGAGCGGGCGAGACGATCAGTCGGCTTATGAGAAGCTGGGCTTTGTGCCGAACAGCATTTCATTGACCTTGGAGAATGCCTATTTCGATTACTGCGCCGGACGCTTCGCTGAGGCGCTTGGCCAACCGGAGGATGCCAGCTTGTTGTTGAAGCGCGCGTCGAACTACCGAAACATATACGATCCCAACGTCGGCAACATGCGGGCTAGAAAGGCGGATGGCTCTTGGACAACCTGGCAAGGTGCCACCACCCACGGCCAGGGTTGTGTGGAAAGCAATCCGTATCAACAGGGCTGGTTTGTGCCGCAGGACGTCGCCGGCTTGATCGAACTGATGGGGAAGGATTATTTCATTTCCTATCTCACCGCCTTTTTTGAGAAAACGCCGACCACCTTCAACTGGAACGATTACTACAATCACGCGAACGAACCCGTGCATCACGTCCCGTACATGTTCACGTATGCAGGTGCTCCCTGGCTATCGCAAAAGTGGGCGCGCTTCATCATGGACAATGCCTATGGCACGGGCGTGAAGGGTCTTTGCGGCAATGAGGATGTGGGCCAGATGTCCGCCTGGTATATTCTGAGCGCGATTGGGTTTCATCCAGTATCGCCCGTGGATGGTGTTTATATCATCGGCAGTCCGTTGTTCGACAAGGTGAGCATTCGCTTGGACCCGAAGTATTACAAGGGACATGACTTCACCGTGATCGCCCATGACAATTCGGCAAAAAATATTTACATTCAGAGCGCCAAATTGAATGGCCGGCCGCTGGCGCGTGCATGGATTAAACACGCTGAAATTGTGGGCGGCGGCACACTGGAATTCGTGATGGGCGCGACGCCGAACAAGGACTGGGGATCAGCCACCGCTCAGTTCCCGCCGTCCTTAAGTGGACCGGGGAGCCGGCCATGGGAGGTTTCAAGGCAATGAATTTGGCGCGGGCGTTTCGATTCACAGCCGCCGTAATGTTTAGTTTCAGTGGCATGTCGCTTTCTGCGGCCGCGTGGAAACCGGTGGCCGGCCATATCATGACGCCTTGGGCGGCGGACGTGAATCCGCAAAAACCTTTGCCCGACTATCCGCGTCCGCAGATGGTCCGCAAGGAGTGGATAAATCTGAACGGCCTTTGGGACTACGCGATTCAAACGATTGAAGGTCCCATGCCAACGCATTTCGATGGGAAGATACTGGTTCCTTTCCCGGTCGAGTCGGCGCTTTCGGGCGTTCACAGATTGTTGGCCCCCACCAATCGGCTTTGGTATCGCCGCACCTTCAAAATACCTGACCTTAGTGACCATAAAATATTGCTCTTGCACTTCGGAGGCGTGGACTGGGAAGCCAAAGTATGGGTAAATGGAAAGTTAGTGGGCGAGCATCGCGGTGGCTACGATCCTTTCAGTTTTGACATTACTCAAGCTACCCAGTCCGGCGCGGAAAACGAGTTGACCGTGGAAGTTTACGATCCGGGGACATCCACTTATCAACCGGACGGCAAGCAGAACTACAAGCAATTCTTCAAACCCGGAGGCATCGCCTACACCGCGTCGTCGGGCATCTGGCAAACCGCGTGGCTCGAGGTCGTGCCGGCCGGGCATATCCAAGATTTGAAAATCACGCCAGACGTAGATGCCGGCCTGATCCGAGTGCGGGTCACGGCCGCAGGTGCGACAGCGGATGCCGTCGTCACGGTGGTGGCGCTGGAGGGCAGGAAAGTCGTGGGTCAAATCACCGGCAAGCCGGGGATGGAGTTGGCAGTGCCCGTGGTGAACGCCAAACTCTGGACTCCGGATGATCCGTTTCTCTACACCTTGCAGGTGGAGTTGGGCGACGATGCCGTAACCAGCTATTTCGGAATGCGCAAGATTTCCATCGGCAAAGATGAGCAAGGTCTAACGCGCATGCTTCTCAACGGCAAATTTGTTTTCCAATCGGGGCCGCTCGATCAGGGCTTCTGGCCGGACGGACTTTACACGGCGCCGACTGATGAGGCGTTGCGCTTCGACATCGCGGAGATGAAGCGGCTTGGGTTCAACATGGTTCGCAAGCATTTGAAAGTGGAGCCGGCCCGCTGGTATTATTGGTGCGACAAACTGGGCTTGCTGGTCTGGCAGGACATGCGCTGTGCTGACGGTGGCACGGGGGGAAACAAGGAGGTGGATGGGGTGGTTAAACTTCCAGAGGCGGCGCAGGTATTCGAGACCGAACTCCGAGCGATGATCGAGACGCACTACAACCATCCTTCGATTATTATCTGGACCATCTTCAATGAGAACTGGGGTCAATACGACACCCTGCGGCTGACAAAATGGGTGAAGGAACTGGATCCTTCCCGCCTCATCAACAGCGCCAGTGGCTGGTTCGATCACCACGTCGGCGACGTTCTGGACGCGCACAATTATCCCACACCAGTTTGTCCTCCCATTGAGCCCGCAAGAGCGGTGGTGCTTGGCGAGTTCGGTGGACTCGGGTTGACGATTTCCAACCACGTGTGGGTTGAAAGAAATGCCTGGGGCTATACGGGCATGAGTGGCGAGCGGGCCTTGACGCGCAAGTATGTTGATTACTGGCGGCGAGTGTGGCAGCTCCGGGACAAAGGTTTGTGCGCGGCAGTTTACACCCAGCTGACCGATGTGGAAACGGAGTGCAACGGCCTCCTCACCTACGACCGCAAGCGGCTCAAGGTAGATGCGAAACAAGTCGCCGCCGCACATCGCGGAGAGTTTGCGCCGCCGATAAAGTTTTCAGAAGTAGTGTCCACCTCGCAAAGTCGGCCATTGACCTGGCGTTATGCCAGTGAAAACCCCGGTGACAACTGGTACGCGTCAGAATTCGAGGACACGCGCTGGTCGCTGGGCGCGGCAGGATTCGGTGGTGGAGATTTTACGAACGCAACCGTGCGAACGATTTGGAGCAGTGATGACCTGTGGCTCAGACGATCAACCTCGTTGCCGAAAGAAACGCTAAACCATCCGGCTCTGAAAGTGTTTCACGGTCAGGATGCTGAAGTGTTCATAAATGGAGTGCTGGCTTTGAAACTCAACGGTCAAAGTGCGGGCTATGAGGAGTATGATCTCCAGCCCGAGGCGGCCAAGACCCTGATGCCTAGTATCAACCAGATTGCCGTGCATTGCCACAAAGAAAACCCCGGCCGCTTTATTGACGTGGGACTGGTCCAAGAAGAGCAGAAGTAAAATCATGAAAGCAAAGCGCATTTTGTGGGTCGTCGGCTTTTTGGTGGCGGGTCAATTGCTCGCCGCGCCACCGGTTGCGCTGGAAGCGGAGAATCCAAAATCACAATTCACCTTTTCGCAGGAGGCTTCGCCGCCGACCGAGCCGCTGACGCTTTGGTATCGTCGTCCTGCTACCAAGTGGGAGACCGAGGCTTTGCCCGTCGGTAATGGCCGGCTCGCGGCGATGGTGTTTGGCGGCATTGACCACGAACGGATTCAATTCAATGAGGAGTCCGTCTGGGACGGCGCGCCGGGAGATGCCACTAATCCAGAAGCATTGATTGCTTTGCCAGAAGTCCGCCGCTTGCTGTTCGTGGGCAAGAATGAGGAAGCCACCAAACTTGCCGGCGACAAAATGATGGGAAACCCGATGCGGGTGAAGTCGTACCAGACCCTCGGCGACTTGGTCCTGGAAATGCCAGCGGGGACTTCGGTCACGGGCTATCGTCGCGAATTGAATTTGGATACCGGAGTTGCGTGTGTGAGCTATGGTGTGGATGGAATTCGTTATACCCGGGAAGTTTTTGCGAGCGCGCCGGATCAAGTTATCGTGATTCACTTAAAGGCCGATCAGCGCGGCAAAGTGAATTTTACCGCCAGATTAAAACGCGCCGGAGCGACTACCATCGCCGTGACACAGAATCGTCTGGCCATGCGGGGACAGCTAGGTTTGAAGTACGAGGCGCAGCTTCAGGCGAATGTTAGCGGCGGCCAGGTGAGTGCAAAGGATGGTGAGCTCAAAGTCGAAAATGCCAACGAAGTCACACTGTTGCTGGCGGGTGCGACGAGCTACAAAAATGCGAGCGACATTTCCGCCGATGCCACGGCCCGTTGCGCCGCCGCATTGCAAGCGGCCACCAAGAAATCCTATCGCGCACTTCGCTCCGCCCACACAGCGGATCACCAACGCTTTTTTCGGCGTGTGAAACTTGATCTTGGCAAGACCGAGGCGGTCAACCTGCCGACGGATGAGCGGTTGAAGGCGGTGCGCGAGGGCGCGACCGATCCGCAGTTGGTTTCGCTTTATTTCCAGTTTGGCCGGTACTTACTGATGGGGAGTTCACGTCCGGGCAGTCTTCCGGCAAATCTCCAGGGCAAATGGTGTCAGCACTACAACGCGCCGTGGAACAGCGATTACCATTTCAACATCAACCTCCAGATGAACTACTGGCCGGCGGAGGTCTGCAATCTCGCCGAGTGTCACACGCCGTTATTTGATTATTTGGAGAGCCTCGTTCCTTACGGCGAGAAGACGGCCAAGGTGCATTACGGTGCGCGGGGCTGGGTGGTTCATCACCTCTCGGACATTTTTGGTTTCACGCCGCCTGCGGATGGCGTTCATGGAGTCTGGCCGGTGGGCGCGGCTTGGACGACACGCGATCTGATGGAGTATTACCGCTTCAACGGTGATCGGGAATATCTGGCAAGGCACGGCTATCCCATGATGAAGGGCGCGGCACGGTTCATCTTGGATTTTCTCGTCGAAGCGCCGGCGGGAACTCCGGTGGCTGGCAAGTTGGTCACGAATCCTTCCCACTCGCCGGAGAATAGTTTCAAGAAAGCCGACGGCACGACTTCGGGATTTACTTACGCGGCCACGATGGATCTTGGAATTGTTCACGATCTATTCATGAACGTGCTCGAAGCCAATCGTGCGCTCGATCCTGCCGGAAACCTCGATCCGGATTTCCGTCGCGAAGTCGAAACCGCGCTGCAGAAACTTGCGCCACTGCAAATCAGTCCCAAGAACGGACGCTTGCAAGAATGGGTGGAAGACTATGAGGACACGGATCCGCATCATCGGCACACGTCGCCGCTGTTTGCACTGCATCCCGGTCAGGAAATCACGCGCACTGGCACGCCGGAACTGTTCGCGGCGGCGAAGAAGACTCTGCTTATCCGTGGTGACGGGGGCACCGGCTGGAGCATGGCGTGGAAGGTGAATTTTTGGGCGCGGTTTCAGGACGGCGACCACGCGTATTTGATGCTGAACAACCTGCTGAAGCGCGGCACGCTGCCCAATCTTTTTGACACGCATCCGCCTTTTCAGATCGATGGAAACTTCGGTGCGACGGCGGCCATTGCGGAGATGCTGCTGCAAAGCCAGGCCGGTGAACTCGACCTGCTTCCTGCGCTGCCTGCTGCTTGGCCGACCGGTTCAGTGAAAGGACTGCGCGCGCGCGGCGGTTTTGAAGTGGATCTGAGTTGGAAGAATGGAAAGCTGGCCAGTGCCGCGATTCGTTCACTCAACGGCAATCCTCTCCGCGTTCGCTACGGCACAGAAACTCGCGACGTGGCGTTGGGGAATGGGAAAACTTTCCTCTGGGATGGAAAATAATTCCGGGAATATTCCAAATAGAAACAGGAAATGATTTGAGCAACAAGTAAACCAAAAACCAAACGTAGCATGAACAAGCATCAATCAAACAAGATCAATCGGAGGAAGTTTATTTACCGCACCGGCATGGGGGTCGCCCTGTTCAATATTCTGCCTGGCAGCCTGGTGCGCGGAGCTGGAAAACTATCGCCCAACGAAAAACTAAATGTAGCCGGTATTGGCATCGGCAGTCGGGGCGGGGCAGACGTGGACGAGGTTGCCGGACTGGGCCACAACATGGTGGCGCTCTGCGACGTGGACGAAAACTACGCGGCCAAGGAATTTGCCAAATATCCCGACGCGAAACGTTTCACCGATTATCGCGTGATGCTCGACAAGATGGGCAAGGAAATCGATGGGGTTGTCATCGGCACGCCCGACCACACCCACGCGATCATCGCGATGGAAGCCATGCGCCGCGGTAAACACGTTTATTGCGAAAAACCCCTGGCGCACACCATCCATGAAGTCCGCGAATTGATGCACGCAGCCGAGAAGTACAAGATTGTCACCCAGCTTGGCAATCAAGGCCACGCGAGCGATTCAATCCGTCGCGTTTGCGAGTGGGTCTGGGCCGGTGCCGTTGGCCAGGTGCATACCATTCACGCGGGCACCGGTGCGTTTCCTAACGTGTATTGCCAGATTCCCAATCTTGGAAAATTGTCCGAACATCACGACGTCCCGGCCGGGCTGGACTATGAACTTTGGACGGGGCCGGTTCCGATGCAACCCTACTCGCCGCTTTGGGTGCCATGGAACTGGCGCGGCTGGATGCATTACGGCGGCGGTGCGATTGGCGATTGGATTTGTCACGTCTTCGATCCCTCCTTCTGGGCCTTGGATCTCGACGCGCCAACCAGCGTTCATGCCGAGGTGACGGATTATGATCCCGCCCTGCATGGCTTGACCTATCCCTCCGGCACCAAGATTACGTTTGAGTTTCCTGCCAAGGATTCGCGCGGCCCGGTGAAGTTGGTCTGGCACGACGGGAAAACAAAAATTCCACGGCCGCAGGAATTCACCAAAGACGAGCAAGTTCCCGGCACCGGAGCAATCATGTTTGGCGACAAAGGCATGATCGTCCACGGCTCGCACGGCGGCGGCGGTTGCCATCTGCTTCCGGACAATCTGATGGAGCAGCATTCCGGCAAGAACGCTCCGGCGGAAAAAATCGTCCGCGTCAAAGGCCATGCCTGGGATTGGGCGGAAGCCATCCGCTCCGGCGGCAAGGCCGGTTCCCACTTCGGTTACGGCGGACGCCTCACCCAGGTGGGATTGCTGGGGCTCATCGCAATCCGTTTCCCGGGGCAAACGCTCCAGTGGAATGACAAGGCGATGCGTTTCGCGAATAACGAGGCGGCCAACGCCTTCGTGAACCCGGCGTATCGGGCTGGGTGGAAGCTCTGAGTCCTGATCTCACCCCATCACGTTAAGACCCTTGATAGATTTGGCTTTGAAAAACTTTGCGGCAACTTCAGCTCATTCCAAATCCGCCGGTTTCACGCCGACCTTGAATTTTCCAAAACCGAACGGGCTGGGTTTGTAGTTGGAGACATTTACGGTACGCCCAGACACGACGTCGTCACCAATTAGGAATTCCGGTATTTTATCGGCCAATCCAACTGACCAATAGCAAGCGTTTACAAGCAATTGTCGCAAAGCAGTATTTTCCAGATCAGTTGCCGCGCCCATGGTGGTCGTAAAAATCTTGTTGGTGATGCCTTCATGACCAGAATAATTCCGCAACCACACGATGGGCATCATGGGATGATTTTTCGGGCCTTCAACGGGCCCATCACTTGGCGTCATACCGGCGAGTACCTGGCCGCGGACGAGCACCTGCGCATCAGCCGGCAGATGCACCACACCATAAACATCCGTCGGTCCCCAGATATCCGTGACGCCACGGAGCAGGGGATGCGACTTGAATTCCTCGTTGATGACGCCCCGTGTGCTTTGTTTGCCATGGTCGCCATGATGATTGATCCAAGTGTCGCCGAGGACTTGCTGGCCGAAGCCGCCGGGCCAGGTCTTGCTCTGCCAGTCGAACTTGGCGTAAGGACTTTGTTTGTTTCGCGAGTAGGCAAATGCGTGGGTGCTGGTGCGCAGCGCGATGATGGGTTTGCCGTGATTCAGATAATCCACAAAATGTTTCATCTGATCATCGGGCAGTTCGCGAAAGCGGAGCAGCATCACGCACAAATCAGCCGAGTCGAGCGCCGCCATCCCGGGGAGGTTGGTTTGGGTGTTGGGATCAATCACGCCGTCCTTAAGGGGAAACAAAACGGTGCATTTGAATCCATGACGAGTGAGCATCTTCGCCAACATCGGTAATCCTTCCTCAGAACGATATTCCTCGTCGCCGCTCAGGAAGACAATGTGCTTGCCCTGGCCTGGCCCACGCTTTCCTTCAAACGTCACCCAGTCCTTGGCGGTGGCGACGCCGATGAAACTGAGCAGCAGCAAGGTGGCGATGGCGATGGGAAAAGATTTCTTGTTCATAATTCAATGTTGATGTTGATGCGCTGGAACATTGCCGCCCGACTTCACGAAGGCAAGCAAGTCCAGGATTTCTTCCGCCGAAAGCAAGTTGAGCAACCCGGTCGGCATGATAGAGGAGTTCCTGGCCTTTTGTATTTTTATGTCTGACTTTTTCAAAGTTTGCATGAGGGTGGCGGCCGGGCCAGTCTGCACGGTAACCATTTCGCCCTCGTCTTTCACGATCATGCCGGACAATTCATCTCCGTTCTGAAGCTCGAAATCATAGCTGACATAGCGATTGCTGACCACGAGCGAAGGTTCCAGCACCTGTCGCAAGACTTCGGCGGAGCTGTTCTGGTAGCGCTGGAATACATCCGTCAGCTCAGGGCCGTAACTGGCTCCTTCTGGGCCCAGCTTATGGCATGAGGCGCAGGCAAGTTTGGTGAACGAATCTTTTCCTCGCGCGAGGTTGCGGGCGGAATCCAGTTTCGCGAGCTCCGGGGCAAGGTCACCAATTTTCCATTCGGTGATCTTGGGTTGCGGGGTTGCGGCATGCGTGGTCAGGTAAGCTTCAACGTCATTGACCACGGCGAGCACGCCGACCATGCGGCGCCAGTGTCCGGGGAAGGTGCAGACATATTGGTAGTCGCCGGGTTCGTTCGGTGCGGTGAAACTGAGTTTGGTCTGCTGCCCCGGCTCCACCATTTTTGTGGCGTGGAGAATTTTCGGAGATGCCGGAATGTAAAGCCTTCCCTGGGTGTCGGCTTCCGGTGGCATTTTTTCCGCCGTCGTGCCGATCTCCTCCAATGCGCCCGGCGACGTCACCACGAGGTTGTGAGGCATGCTGTCGTTGTTGATGAGAACAATCGAGACTGGTTTGCCAGCTTCAACCACAATCAAGGTTTTGTCGTAGAGCATCTGTTCCGGGATCGTGCGAATCACGAAGACGCTCACACCCAAGGCCCGAAGCGTTTTGCCAAACCCTTTGGATTTGTCCGGCGGCAGCAACGTCGCGAGATCGTTGGCGAACTGAAAGGCATTGACCGCCTCTGCATCGCCACGTTGATCCACGGGCACGCTTTGCAGAAATGCGACCAGGTTTTCCATCAACGCCTCGGCTTGCTCCTTTGACCAGGCACCGCGCGGAATCCGTTGCAGACTTGTGATCGCGGTACCGCGTTCGGTGCCGGATTTTACCAATGTGGCGAGGGTGGCAAAGGTCTCTTCATCATGCCCGGGGATGGCGGGGATGGCCGAGATGGCGGCGCGGCGCACCTCGACTGGATCCGCCTGGTGAAGCCGTGGTTCAACCTTTGGAAAAAATGCCGCCCGCAGCGCGGCGTCCTTGATCGGTGAAATCGCCAGGAGCAAATCGGTCAGTTGAACGGGATTCGATTCCGCAGATTTCCATGCCCGATCGGGTGAGCCGTCCGCAGTAACAATGGCGCTGAAGGCAATCTGCCGGGTGACTGGCAATTGGGATTCGGTCGCCAGTTTCTCCAGCAGTTCACGTTTGGCCGCCAAACTTTCCGGCTTCGACTGAAGCAGGATGGGCCATAGCTCTCGCAACACTGCCTCCGAGACTTCACCCTTCCGGTCCAATTCGCCCAGGCCGCGGAGCAGTTCGGCCAGCGGTTCTGTGTTGCGGATCTTTGCGAGGCCTTCGCTGGCTTCGACGCGAAACTTACGGTCCAATCCTTTTCTCTGGAGCAGGGCGACGTAAACAAATTCGCTGCGGGGCGCCTGGCTCAGTTCTTTGTTCGACAAACGACCAAGAAAGTACGCCGCCTGCGCCGCGCTCTTGGGTAGGGAGAAGGTCTTGTTCGTAGCCTCCTGGCCTTGTCCGGTCGGCATAAATCCGACCGCAATCAACGCAGCGAGTCCAACGC
>JAYWBR010000299.1:0-13139 GCA_043781315.1 Verrucomicrobiota bacterium
AGGCCGAGTTCGCGGGCGGCACCGAGCAACATGCCTGGCTTGGGTTTGCGGCAGTCGCACTCAAATCCCTTGCCGGGATGATAACAAACTTCGACGCGATCAATCGGCAGTTGATGGCGCATGAACGCGTGAATTTCCTCGACGACTTCCTGCTTCACATCGCCGCGCCCCACATCCGGCTGGTTGGTGGCGACGATCAGGAGAAAGCCGGCAGCCTTGAGTTTCGTGCAGGCTTCGGCCACTCCGGGAAGAATTTCAAACTCGGTGAAAACCGTCGGCGCGTACGGAAAACCATCCCGCACCAATGCGCGATTGATGACGCCATCGCGATCGAGAAAAACCGCGCGGCGTAAATTTGTAGCAGCCGACGTGAGGAGGCTCTGTTCCCCCACTGTTTTTTGATTTTGAGTTGCTGACTTCACGATTTTTTAACTTAACAGGGGCAATATCCGCCGCCGAAATTCCGCCGGGCTGACAATCGGGATGCCTTGAAATTGTCGCCGCGCGAGCAAATGTTTTTTGTCGCCGCTCACAATAAAATCGGCTCCCGCCGCCAGCGCACATTCCAAAATCATTTCGTCATCGGGATCAGCCGTTGCGCCGGAAGCACGTTCAACGATAGATTTCCTTGCGGTCGCCGATGGCAAGAATCAGCACCAGCAATACGGTATCGTAAATTTCATAGACGATGCGATAGTCGCCGACACGAAAGCGGTAGCGGTTGATGAAGCCGGACATTTTTTCCGCGCCGGGACGCCGGGGATTTTTGGCCAGTTTTTCAAAGGCGGCAGCGAGGCGTTGTTGCAACTGCGCGTCGCGGATTTTCCGCAACGTTTTCTCGACCGTGGGACGGATTTCGAGACGGTAACGGCTCATGCCCAGCCAAGTTTTCTGCGGGCATCGCTCCAAGGGATGTTTTTGCCCGGTTCGGCCAGGGCGCGTTCGGCGGCGGCGTTGTCGGCGAGGTCTTCAGCTCGGCGCAAGTTTTCATCCACGAAACGAAAGACTTTCTTCTGTTGCGGCGGCGGCAGTTTCTTGATTTCCGAAATGATTTCAGTCGCGCTCATGCCAAAATCTTACGCGTGAATTCCGGCTTTGCCAAAGGGAATTTGACCGCGCCATTTCACGGACGGCTTCCGGGATGACCGTCTGGCCCTTGACTGAAACTAGTGGCTGAATAAACCGTTATCTTTTCGTTTAAGCGATATTTCATAAGTTGTGGATTTGAATCCTCCTGAAATATGGAAGAGGGACTCAGTTCTTGGTTTTGTTCACTCCACCGTTTTTACTTCGTGCTTTCCCACTTGGTCTTGGTGACTTTCAGCTTGGGATGCGACACGAACAAATGCCAGACGACCGCCTGGAACGCTTCCGAGTGCGGCGTGACGTGATCGGGATTCACCGTCGGCACGATGACGCAGGCGTTTGCTTCCTTCGCCGTGTAACCGCCATCACGACCGACGATGCCGACGACTGATGCACCCACCTGCTTGGCGAGTTGAATCGCACTGACGAGATTGGGGCTGACATTTTTTTCGAGGTTGCCGCCGCCGACGGAGAAAATCAGCAGGCCGTCCTTCGCGCTGAGCCGCGAGCCTTTGAGCCATTCGGAAAAAATCGAGGGCCAGCCGTCGTCGTTGGTGCGCGCGGTGAGTTCAGAGACGTTGTCCGTGGGCGCGTAGGCTTCAAAGCCGCAGATTTTGCGGAAGTCGTTCACGGCATGGCCGGCGTTGCCCGCACTGCCGCCGACGCCGAGGATGAACAACCGTCCGCCGCGTTCGCGGATGGCGGCGAGTTCGTCCGCGCATTTTTCAATGGCGGCGACATCAAGTTGCGCGGTGACCTGTTGGACTTCCTGAAGGAATTGCGTAGTGAAACTCATAAATTATTGTCGCGCTAAAATGTCAGGGGAGCGGAACGGTGTAAAGCCCGCAACGGCCGGAGCGCCGGTCTCCGACCCGGGACGAAGATGTTTTCCCGAAACTCGCCGGGTCGGAGACCGGCGCTCCGGGGACTACCGCTTCGCCGCCAGCAACGCTTCCAGTTCGGCGATCCCCGCGTGCGAGCCGATCTCGTAAAAGCGCTCCGGCACTTCAAAGCCCGCGAGGTTTTTCTGCGCGACCAGTTGCGTCATCACATCCGCAAGGTCGAACGCGACTCCTTCGGGACGCTCTTGAAAGACCGACGCACGAAACACGCTCAGGCCGTAATCAATGTGCCGCATCTCCGGCAGACGAACCTTCTTGTCGTAGATCGCGATCTGCCCGTCGCGGAAGACCACGTTGCTCGTGTCATAAAGCCCCTCATTGCGATACACCGTCATCAACCCGCGCCGACCGCTGCGCTCAAAAAATTCCGCGATCGGCGCGAAGGGCGTCGTCAGATACGAATCGCCGTAGAGGACGAAGAACTTCTCGCCCAGTTTCGGCAAGGCCTGCCGCAACGCACCTCCGGTGCCGAGTAGTTTCGGGCCGTCGAATGAATACGCCAATTCGATGCCATAGTCCCGGCCGTCGCCAAAATCCTGCATCACCATTTCGCCCAGATGCCCGAGGCACAGCACGACTTTACGGATGCCTTGGCTACGAAGAAGTTCAAGCTGATGCGCGAGAAACGGCTTGCCCGCGACAGGCAGCAGCACCTTGGGAATTTTTTCGGTGAGCGGACGCAACCGCGTGGCCAAACCGCCCGCGAGAATGGCGACCGGATACTTCGACAAGTCAGCGCTCACGACGTGATCAGCTTGGTGCCTTCGAAATCAAATTTGAAGCGCACTTCCTTGAGACCAGCCGACCGCATCGCGCGCCGCAGCTTGACCTTGTCGTCGGCGTAAAACATCAGGAAGCCGCCGCCACCCGCGCCGATGAGCTTACCGCCGAGCGCACCATTGGTCATCGCGAGTTCGTACCATTCGTTGATCTTCGGATTGCTCATGCCGCCGCTGCGCTCTTTCTTGCGCTGCCAATGCACGTCCATCAGCCGCGCGAACTCTTCAAGGTTGCCGCCCTCCAACGCCGCCTGGCTTTTGTAGCCGAGGTCCTTGACGAAGTGCAGATTGTCAATCATCGAGGAGTCCGCTGCTTTGCTCTTGGTATCTTGCTCTTTCAAAATCGCCGACGCCGAGCGTGAATAGCCGGTGAAGAACAGCAGCAGGTTGTCTTCAAGGTTGCAGAGCGTCTCCTCGGAGTTTTTCAATGGCCAGGCTTCCACCTTGCCGCCGGGCAGAAACTTGAAACACGTCAACCCACCGAACGCCGCGATGTATTGATCCTGTTTGCCGATGGGTTCGTGCAGGCGGTTGAGTTCGATGTCGCAGGCCTGTTCGGCGAGTTCCGCCGGATGCACGAGATTTTTTTTGTAGGCGTGCAGCGCCTTGAGCAAGGCGGTCGTGAAACTCCCTGACGAACCCAACCCCGTGCCCGCCGGAATGTCCGCCATGGAAGTCAACTCGAGCGATTTGCCGTCCATGACCAGCAGTCCGAACGCCTCGCGGATGATCGGATGCTCCAGTTGCGCGGCGGTGTCCACGCGTTCGAGCTTGGAATATTTCACGATCAGGTCCGGCGTGAAGTTTTCGTGCAACGTGATGTAAACGTACTTGGTGATGGCTGCGGCAATCAGAAAGCCGGTGTGCTGCTCGTAGTACGACGGCAAATCCGTGCCGCCGCCGCCGAGGCTGATGCGAAGTGGAGAACGCGCAATGATCATAATTTATTTTCCGTATATTTTTTCGACCACTGCCAGCACGGCTTTAGCTTCTTTCAAGCCCGGCACGGGAATCCGTTTCAGTTTAATGTCCTCGAAAAACTCCGCCATCTCGATCTTCCACGACTCGTCGCCACGCGGGAATTCCCAGATGGTCGTCTCCGGCGGGCCCATTTGCGGGAGCATTTTGTAGTACGTCAGCTTCTCCAGACCGTAGCTGCCGCCGAGTCCTTCCCAATGCAGCTTGGCGTCACGACCGTAAATTTCGAGGCTGAACAAATTCTTCCATTCGCTGCAACTCGCGTGGAGCCAGGCGGTGTTCCCTGCTTTGTTGCGCAGGCTGAGAAAAGCATTGTCGTCCACCGGCATTTTCCAAAAGGAGGTCGTCGCGTGGCCTTCCACTTTCGTGAACTCGCCGAGAAAGATTCCCGCGAGATCAATCAAATGCACGCCCTGGTCAATCAATTCGCCGCCGCCGGAAAGTTTCGGATCCGCGCGCCATTCCTTGTCATATCCGATGCGCCCGCCGTGACCGTAGCGTCCGCGCACGAACATCATCGGCCCCAGCGCGCCGCTCTGAAAAAGTTCCACCGCCTTCAAGCACGCCGGATGATAGCGGTGGTTGTAGCCGACGCGCACCAACGCGCCGGTTTTCTTCGCGGCCGCTTCCAGCTTCTTGATTTCGGCGACGCTGATGCCCGCCGGCTTTTCCACGAGCACATGCTTGCCGGCTTTGACCGCCTGCAACGCGATAGGTGCAAGCGAAGCATTGAGCGTGGCGACCATCACCGCGTCCACGTTGGGCGAGGTGACGGCTTGTGCGACCGAATCGGTGGCGATGCAGCCGGGGCTTTGCGCGGCGAGTTTTTTCGCGCGGTCAAGCTGGAGGTCACACGCCACGGTCACGCTGCCGGGCGGTAGATTGTTCAACCGCTTCTGGCCGATGAGGCCGCAGCCGATGATGGCGACACGAATGGATTTGCTCATATCAGGACCATTTCTTTCCGCGATCTTCCGGCACGATCCGGCGCAGGGTATAAATATCCGACGCCGCCAGTTCGTCGCGATGTTGATCCAACGTCGGCCAAGGATCCCACGGCGCGCTCAACAGCCGGCCGCTGATGCCGTCGCTTTTTTCCGACAGGAGAAATTCCACGAGGCTGAGAACTTTTTCCAAGTTCGCCGCGTTGTCGCGTGAAAGTTTGGACGCCGATTCAAATTCTTGCAGGCCCGCCACCGCCGCGCCGCTCGCTAAAACTTGCTCGGTCATTTTGGTGAAAATCGCGCCGGGCGCAACGGCGTTGATTTCGAGCGGCTGGTCTTTCCATTCCATCGCCAGGGTTTCCACGAGGCGCACGACGCCGGTTTTGGAAACGCCGTACGCCGCAAAGTTCGGACGCGGGCCAGTGGAACCGCCGCCGGAAAAGCAGATGACCTTCGCGCGCGCCGGGGATTTTTTCAGCAGCGCATAGAAAGCGCGGATGGAAAAGAACGTGCCGTCGAGGTTCACCGCGAGGGCATTGCGCCAGGCGGCGGGATCAATCTCCATGGCCGGGCCGATGGGCTCCTGAACACCCGCGCCGCAGATGAGAGCATCTACAGATTTCCATTTTTGCGCGACCTCGTTGGCGGCCGCAACCATGTCGTTCCAGTTGGAAACATCCGCCCGCAACGCAAAGCCTTCCTGCGCTGAACGCGCGAGCCGACAGACGGCGTGGCCTTTCGCGGCCAGCGTATCCGCCAGAAATTTTCCGATACCCGTGCTGCTGCCTGTAATGACAAGGTTCATGCGGGAAAAGCGGAAAGCGGAAAGCGGAAAGCGGAAACAAGCCAAGGAACGCGGCCTTGAGGCCGCTTCGACGTTTGGATTACAGGAGCATTGGAATTATTCCACGCGGTGTTGGCAGTTACGAGGTAAAGCGGCGTAAACGCCGCGCCCCACTTTCCGCTTTCCGCTTTCCGCTTTCCGCTTTTCATGTGCGTTTCTCGTAAACCCACTGGTTCTGCCGCAGCCATTCCACGGTTCTCAAAATCCCCTGCTCGATGGTCAGTTTGGGTTTCCAGCCGGTGGCGCGGATTTTTTTTGTGTCGAGAAAGATGAACGGGTTGTCGCCGACCCAGCCTTTGTTGCCGCCGGTGTATTCGAGTTCGGGTTTCAAACCCAGCGCGCGGCAGAGGTAGCCGACCGAGTCGTTGACCTGCACGAATTCCTCCGTGCCGAGGTTGTAGGTTTGCACGCGATGCTTGGCAGTCTTCGCCGTGCCGAGCGTCATCACATGGAGGATCGCGTCAAGGCAGTCTTGGATGTAGAGGTAGGATTTCCGCTGCTTGCCGTCGCCCAAAATTTTCAAGCGGTCGGGATGGTCGAGCAGTTGTTTGTAGAAATCGAAAACATGGCCGTGCGTGTAGCGCTCGCCGAGAATCGAGACGAAGCGGAAGATGTAGCTCTCGAAACCAAAGCCTTCGCAGTAGGAATGAATCATCCCTTCGCCCGCCACTTTGGACGCGGCGTAGAGCGAGGTCTGAATCGGGAACGAATAATCTTCCGGCGTCGGAATCGTCGTGGCCTCGCCGTACACGGAACCGCTCGACGCAAAGCCGATCACCTTGACGCCATTGGCGCGCATGGCTTCTAGGACATTGAAAGTGGCGATGGTGTTCTGTTCCAAGTCGCGGCGCGGGTGCTGGAGACCAAAGCGCACGTCGGCGTTGGCGGCAAGATGAACGACGGCGTCGCAACCTTTCATCGCGGCGGTCATCGCGTCGAGATCAAGGTTGTCGCCACGGATGAGTTGGAAGTTAGGATGCTTCCCGGCGGCAGTGAGAAATTCCGACTGGCCGGTGGAAAAATTATCCCAGCCCACCACCGAGCGACCCTGCTGCAAGAGCAGGTCGGTCAAACTGCTGCCGATGAATCCGGCGGCTCCAGTTACAAAGATTTTTTGCATGAACGAGGCGTGATTAAAAAGTCATGGAACCATCAGGCAACGGGCCGGGCGTCGGCCGGCAATCGCAAATCGTCCTGCGCCGAGGTGCGGCTGGGCAGCCAGGCGAGGATGCGCTGGATGGCGAGTTGCACGGCTTGATCCGAACTGCGCGGCAGCGGAAACCCCGCGTCGCGGAGCTTGGAGGAATCCATGCGCGACTGGGCCACATCGCCGGGCCAGCCTTGCGTGGATTCGCCGTAGTTGATTTGCGTGGGGCCGGGAAAATTAAGCTGACGGATCAGTTCAGCGGCGATGAAACGCACGCTGGTCGCGCCGTCGGGGGCGAGGTTGAACACGTCAAATTGTCCAGCCGCCAACTGCCGGCAACGCGCCTGACCGAACATCAAACCGGCGACGAGATCGCGGACATAGACGTAGGGTTTCGCCTGGTGGCCGTTCCCCAGCACCTTGAGTTCGGCGGAGTTTTTTGCAAGCTGCCGGATGAAATCGTAGATGACGCCGTGGGTGGTGCGTTCGCCGGTGATGTTGCCGAAGCGGAAAATAATCGCGCTCAATCCGAACGTGCAACAGAACGCGGAGATCAATCCTTCCGACGCGACCTTGCCCGCGCCGTAAAGACTGGTCGGCAACGCGGGGCCGAGTTTTTCGTGCGTGACCGTCGTGCCGACATCGCCATAGACCGTGCCGGAACTGGAGAAGACGAGGCGCGGCGTCTGGCTGCGGCGCATGGCTTCGAGGACGTTGTAGGTGACGATGGTTTCCTGTTCGAGATCGAGCCGGGTGTTGTCAATGCCCCAGCGCGCGTCGGGGTTCGCGGCGAGATGAAACACCTGATCCACGCCTTGAAAGTGCGGGACGATCTTTTCCAACTCCAGCAACTCGACGGTGTGAATCTTGAGCCGGGCATCGGCGGCGTGGTGGGCCAGGTGTTCGCGGCGACCGGAGGAAAAATTTTCCAGCACGCGGACTTCCTTGGTGGCTGGATCGGCCAGCAGCACGTCCAGCAAGTGCGAGCCGATGAAGCCCGCGCCACCGGTGACGAGATAGGTTGAGTTGTGAATCACGGGTGGAAAAAGTGGTTACTTCAAAATGACAGCGGTTTGTTCCCCGTTGCGGTTGTAGCCGATGAACTCGCAGGAGAGTTTGGTCTTCGCAAGAAATTCCTGAAATGCCTTGAACTCGCCGTCCTCCCATTGCGGGTAGTTGAAAAATTCGTCGAACACGATCACCGTGCCGGGAACGAGGCGCGATTCCATCAATTCAAAAATGGTTTTGCAGGACGAGTAGAGGTCGCAATCCACATGGAGGAAACCGACCTTGCCCGGATTATCTTTCAGAAATTTCGGCAGGGTTTCGTTGAACCAGCCTTTCACGAGCGTGACGTTGGGCCGGACCTTCGGCAAACCGGGCACGAGGAAATCCCCCTTCTTCCAGGTGTCGCCCCACTCTTCGGCGAGACCTTCAAATGAATCGAAGCCGAACAGTTTCTGGTTCGTCAACTTGGCCACATGATTCAACGACTCCGCTTTAAAAACCCCGAACTCGCAGATGAGCCGGTCACCCGAAACATCCGCCATCCCGAAGGCGCGGGTGAGCAGCTCGGGTTTGCACCGCACCGACGCCACATGCGGCATGTACTTCTCGACATACTCCATGGAGCTGATCAAAGCGCGATGCTGGCGGGCCTGGTAGATGGATTTTTCGCCGAGCAACATCAAACCAGAATCACGCATCAGCCCGGCGCGGAGGGAATCCTGGATGCGAAACAAAACCCGGATGATCGGGAAGACGACCAGCTTGCCAATAATTTTTCTAAACATAATTTTTCAAACGAATCCGCCCGTTCACAAAATGAGCGCAAAGTTAGGGGCGCGCTTTGCAATCACACAAGCTCTTTTTGCTGGGCATTCCGCATTTCCAAAAAAGAACCGGAGGGCGCTGGCTGGCGGTGTCCCCCCGTTCAATTGCCGATTTTCGGGATCAGCCAACTCTCGATTCGCCCCGCTTGCATGTCCGGGACAGGATCAACACGCCGCCGGCGAGCAGGGCCAGGGCGCTGGGTTCCGGCACCACTTCCACCACATAACCGCCGATGTTTTGATCGAGCTGATTGATGTCATTCCATAACGGCGAGGGAGTGTTAGGAATCAGACTGAACATGCTCAGACGGTCTTCCTGTCCTGGATTATTATTGGGCTGTGTTGGATGCCAGTTCGTGTAGCTCCAAGCTTCGCCGGTCGTCCAAAACCAACCGCCTCCCGGCTCCGAAGCTCCGACCTGCTGCAATCCGCCAAGTGCCGGCCCGGAACCGTTTAATCCGGTAAAAAACTGCGGGCTGTTCACCAGGCTGAAAACAAAGTCGTTCTCGGCTTGGGACGTGACGGTGGCCAGATAACCGCCTTGAGCCTGCGCCAGTGCATTGGCCGAGTTCCAATTCAAGCCGGCGAATCCTGGAACGGCGAGGTATTGGTGGCCATTGCCGCCGACTGAAGCATCCCAAGTCACCCACTGTGGCGCTGTGGAGTAACCCGTTTGGCCGGAAAGGAACAATGCCCCGGCACCAAAGAGTGCGGTCATTACGGAACGAGAGAGGAGTGATGAGGTCAGTTTTCTCATAAGTTTATTCCTGTTTTTTTTGGTTTTTATTTGTGGCGAATTACCCTGGGGACGCGCCATCGATAACAAACCCGCCCTAGGCGGTCAAAGCCGAATCCATTCCGTGCAACTACGGAGACGCCGTAAAGAATCCAACTGGTTGCAGCGTCCGATCTGCGACCTGAAACTTTGGAGGTTGGGCGGAAGCGCCGAGGCATAGCCTCGACGCAACAGCCCTTTCTTGCCACCCGTGAAGCCGCGTGGTATCAACTGCGCCCGTGAAGCCGCAAATTGGATTGAAACAATCCTGGTGTTTGCGGCGGACGCCTGAATTTGAAATCGTCCCTTTGACCTATGCCCGAAATTGAGCAGAACCCGATGCAACTCCGTCGCCTCAAAGTCCAGGCGACGCGCGAAGTCGCCTACGAATCCCCCGACCACCTTGTCCCCTGGGGCACGCGCCGCGACAACAGCCGCCACAAGCGTTTCAACCAAAAACTTTACCAGCTCTTCGGCGAGGATCGCCCGCCGTTGTGGGTCATGGATCTCGGCTGTTCCGGCGGCGGCTTCGTGAAGGACTGCCTCGACGACGGCTGCATGGCCGTGGGTTTGGAAGGCAGTGATTTTTCCAAACGCCTCAAGCGCGCGGAATGGCGGACGATTCCCGAACACCTGTTCACCGCCGATCTCACCGCACCGTTTCAAGTGTCCGGGGAATTTCCCGAAGGCGAACGCCCGCTCAAGTTCGACGTGATCACCAACTGGGAAGTCATGGAGCATATTCACGAACGCGACCTCCCCGCCGTGGTCGAGAACGTGAAGAAACATCTCCGCCCCGGTGGCCTGTGGATCATGAGCGTGGCCTTGTGCGACGACTTTCACAACGGCGTGAACCTCCACCAGACCGTCAAGCCGAAGACCTGGTGGGTGAACAAACTCGAAAGCCTCGGCGTGAAATGCGTGGACGCTTACGTGGATTATTTCAACACGCAATTCCTGCGCGGCCCCAAGGATACTTGCCGGCCCGGTTTTCATCTCGTCGCCACGCTCGATCCCAAACAGGCACCGAAGATTCCGGCAGAGCCGTTGAGCTACCGCATTTACGACAAATGGCTCGGCAGCCGCGTCCAACGGCTTTTGAAATTCGCCATTTCCGGCTACTGACATGCGGGCTTCGATCATTGTCTGCACCCGGAACCGCGCCGATTCCATCGGCGAAATGTTCGACGCCTTCGCGAAGCTCGAACCCAGCGGAACCGAAATCGTGGTCGTGGACAGCAGCACCGGCGACGACAAAGTGCGGACGGAAAAACTCGCGCGCGCCGCGGGGGTCAAATACGTGGAGGAACCGCGCCGGGGACTTTCCCTCGCCCGCAACACCGGCCTGACCGTCGCCACCGGCGACATCATCGCCTTCACCGACGACGACTGCGTACCCGCCAAAGATTGGCTCGCGCAAAAACTTCGTGTCTTCGCTGATCCCGCAGTTTGGGCCGTCACGGGCCGCGTCGTGCAACACAGCAGCGCCGGGGCTTGTGATTTATTTGAAGAGGTTGCGGGTCAGGACTTGGGCGGCGAGCGGCGGGAATTCACCAAGGCCAATTTGCAATTCAGCCTCGGGATGTTTTTTTCCAACGTCGCGAAAATTTTCGCCAAGCACATGAAGTCCGCCGCGCCCGGGCCGTGGAGCATCGGCCACGGCAGCAGCATGGCTTTTCGCCGCGACGTTTTCAAAGAGCTGGGCAAGTTTGACGAACGTCTCGGCGGCGGCGCGCCGTTGCGGAGCTGTGACGACACGGAAATGTTCTACCGCGTCCTGATGGCCGGGCATCGCATCATCTATGAACCGGCGGCGCTCGTCCGGCACAAACACGGCTTGGACAACCAGGATGTTTTCACGACCCGCTACGGTTACAGCTATGGCGGCGCGGCGTTCATGTGGGAGCACAAAAGCAATCTGCTGATGTTCGTGATGTTTTGGGGACGCCTCCTCCAGCTCGTCCTCAAGACCGCGCAATACAAGCTGCTCGGAAAAAAAGACCTCGCAAAATCCTTCGGCTCCGACCTGCGCGGCTTTCTCGACGGCTGGGCGATGTGGCGGAAGCTGCGGAAACAAAAACGCGGTTGATGGTAGGGCACGTCGCTCCGCGCGCGCCGCCGCCACGAAGACGGTTGCCCGGCGCGGAGCGACGCGCCCTACCTTTCTCCTCGACTCCCCGGCAATGCGCTGGCAAAAAACCACCGTGCGCACCTGCGTCATTTTTAATCCCACCGCCAAAGGCAACAAGGCGCGGCATTTTCTCCGGCACCTCGACGATCTCGCCGCCGGTTGGACGTTGAAAAAAACCGCCGCCCCCGGCGACGCCCGCACCCTCGCGGCGGACGCGGTGCGCGAAGGCTTTGAAACCATCGTGGCGGCGGGCGGCGACGGCACGCTGAACGAAGTGCTCAACGGCCTGGGCGATGCGCCGGACGGTTTTCAACGCGCGCGGCTGGGCCTCCTCCCGCTCGGCACCGTGAATGTGTTCGCCCGCGAACTCGGCCTTTCCACAAACCTCGAAACCGCGCTGGCCACGTTGCGGCAAGGCCGCGAAACGCGCGTTGACCTGCCGAGCGTGGAGTTTTCCGCCGACGGAAAACGCACCCGCCGTTACTTCGCCCAACTCGCCGGTGCCGGCCTGGATGCCCGCGCCATCGAACTGGTCAGTTGGTCGCTCAAGAAAAAAATCGGCCCGCTCGCCTACGTCGTCGCCGGACTTCAGGCGTTGCGGCAACCGCAACTGCAAATCACCATGTCCACCAGCCAGGCGAGCGCGACCGGCGAACTGGTGTTGATCGGCAACGGCCGGTTTTACGGCGGCAACTTCGAGGTTTTTCCGGGCGCGGATTTGCGGGACGGCCAGTTGCACGCGACGATTTTTCCCCGCGCTAGCTGGCGGACGCTGTTCCACTGCGCTCCGAAACTGCTGCTGAAAAAATCCCTGCCGGCCGGCGCGGCCAGAACTTTGCGCGCCACTTCGCTGACCTTGACCAGTTCGCCACCCGCCGCACTGGAGATCGAGGGTGATCTGGCCGGCCATCTGCCCGCCACCTTCACGGTGCTGCCCGGCGGCCTGCGCGTCATCGTGCCGTGATCAAAACCTACGGACTTTAACCAATCAAAAACGTCCGGGAAAATTCTTGCGCCGGTTCCGGGCGTCCATTAGTGTTTGCGCCGCTTTTGAATTGGCCACCCGCCTCGGCCGCTTCAACGGCAAGCACACATCTTGTGGACTGGTAGCTCAGTTGGTAGAGCAGTGCCCTTTTAAGGCATTGGTCCGGGGTTCGAGTCCCCGCCAGTCCACCATCTCAGAACTTGACGAGTTTTCGAGGAGCAGCCGAGTGACGACAACCGTAATTTTTTGCTTGAGTAAAAATTGAACGGCGGTAAAAATCTAATCCACCACACAAAAATATTTAATTGTCCGGGGTGTGTGGTTGTTTAGATGAACTCGTCATACACAGTTAGTTTTCTGCGTCAGGCGACCTTGATCATGCTGCTGGCCTCGCGTGCGTGGGCTGGTGACATTGCCGTGCCACCGGCCAAGGAAATTACCGTGGGCGAGCGGGCGCCGGCGTTCACGCTGAAGGATCAGAATGACCGGGAGTTTGCGCTGGAGACGATGATTAAAAAGGGGCCGGTGGCCGTGGTGTTCATCCGTTCGATTGACTGGTGCACGTATTGCCAGCTCCAGACCGTCCAGCTTTCGGAAAGCCTTCCCGAAATCCAGGCCACGGGCGGCCAGGTGGTGGTGGTATGCTACGACGCGCCGGAAAAGGTGAAGCGCTTTGTGCGGCGCAGAAAAATAAATGTTCCCGTCCTGTCCGATGCCGACAGCAAGACGATTGATG
>JAYWBR010000300.1:0-4457 GCA_043781315.1 Verrucomicrobiota bacterium
GATCGAGCTGCGCACGAACCGCCTCGTGACCGAAACGCTCGCGGGCTGGTCATTTCAGTCGTCGGCGCAGTTCGACGGGATTGCGGCTGCCGTGAAAAACGGAAACGATGCCAATGAAGTCAGGCTCTACGCGGAAATAAACTTTAAATTTGGAGAAAACATCCACTCCCGCTTTGCGAGTATTCTTGGCGACCAATGGAAACCGCTCCGGGTTGCGCAAGATGTTTTGAAAGGTGACGTGAACCTCGGCTTCAAACCGGTCGCCCAATCCGGGCTGCTGCGCGTCATACCAAATGACCGCCTCTTCAAATTCGAGCCGCGCCTCCGCGTCGAAAATTATTTGGCGAGACATGCGCGACCCTGGATCCGCTCCTTCAATTCAGCCCGGACTTGTTCCCAAGGAATTCCGCTTTTGGGATTGCGCCGCAATTCCTCGCCACGACGTTCAAACTCCGCAAGCTGTTCCGGCGTGGGTTCGGCATCGAATTTTTCACGAAGTTGCTCGAAGACTTTGCGTTGTTCTTCAAACGGAAGCTTGTCCACTTGTTCCATAACTTGGGTCGCACTCATGGCGGCAATTTACTCCGTTGGTTTGCGCGTGCAAGCAGAGTTTTTCCCATCACGCATCACGCATCACGCCACCCATGATTCCCCGCGAGATTCTCAAAAAAATCCCACAAATCGGGCGGCGCACGAATCGCATCGTGACCGAGACGCTCGCGGGCCAATACCATTCCGTCTTCAAGGGCCAGGGCATGAACTTCGACGACGTGCGCGCGATTGACTGGAACGTCACCGCGCGGATGAACCATCCGTTCATCAAGAAGTTCGTCGAGGAACGCGAACTCACGCTGGCCCAATACGGCGGAGCTCCCTTTGCCCGCAATCTGGAGACGGCCTTGGGCAAAATTTCCCAACTGACGGGGGTGAAGCTCTCGCACGCCAAAGCAACGTCCAGCATCAAAGTGGTCGGTGCGGCGAAAGCGGATTTGGAACACTTCGACATTCTGGATGCGGCCATCAAACAGCGGCAGCCGGTGGAGTTCGCCTATCGCAAGCTGGGCGAGGCCGAAGAGACCAAGGAAAGTCGGAAGGTGCATCCGCATCACGTCGCCTGCACGAAAGGCCGCTGGTATCTGGCGGCGTATGATTTGAAACGGCAGGCGATGCGGACGTTTTCACTGAGCCGGATGGAAAAGCTGGTTGTCTTGAAAGGACAATTTGAACGGCAGCCTGATTTTGACCCGGAGAAACACTTTGCCAGCGGCTTTGGTTTCCTGAAAGGCGAGGGTGATTATCGGGTGGAGATTGAGTTTGACCGTTGGGGAGCCGATTTGCTGCAAGCCAACACCTGGCATCCGTCGCAGAAAATCAAACCACTTGCGCAAGGCCGCGTTCGGATGAGCCTGCAACTGGACAACCTGGAGGAAATCATCAACTGGCTGATGAGCTGGGGCGAACACGCCACGGTCATAGCCCCAGAGGAACTGCGCCAGCGTTTGTGGAAGATTGCCCGGACACTCGTTGAGCGGTATAAAAGCAAACCAGCGGCATCGCCATGATTCAAAACACAACCAGCCGACCCAGATTCCGCACCTTTTTTCTGGTTAAGTGCCGCGCGCCGCTCTAGCATCGCGCGACAGTTGCGAAAAAATGAAGGCGATTCTGGCTCTGGAAGACGGCTCGGTGTTTCACGGCGAAGGTTTTGGCGCGCGCGCCTCGGCCTGCGGCGAGGTTTGTTTTAATACCTCCATGACGGGCTACCAGGAGATTCTCACCGACCCTTCCTACAAAGGCCAGATCGTCACGATGACCTATCCGCTCATCGGCAACTACGGCGTGAACCTCCAGGACGTGGAGTCGTGGCGGCCCCACGCTGCGGGCTTTGTCATCCGCGAACTCTCCCCGGTCGTCAGCAACTGGCGCGCGGATTTTTCCCTCGGCGACTATCTCGAACAAAACGGCATTCCCGGCATCCAGGGCATTGACACGCGGGCCTTGACCAAAAAACTCCGCGTGCGCGGCGCGTTGAACGGCTTCATCACCACGGAAGATATTTCCGCCGGGGACGCGCTGGCCCGCGCCAAAAGCTGGCCCGGACTGGTCGGCCAGGATTACGTGAAGGAAGTCACGCACAAGGCCGCGTTCCGCTGGGACGAAAAAGATGAACAAAGCGCCGCGTTTGATCTCGTGCGCGGCGTCAAGGGCGGCGATGCCCGCCACACCCGCAAACCCCTGCCGCCGGCGGACATTCCCATCGTGGCCTTTGATTACGGGATGAAATACAACATCCTGCGCCGGCTGCGGCAGCAAGGTTTCGCCGTGCAGGTGCTGCCCGCCACCGCGACCGCCGCCGACGCACTCAAGCACAAACCTGCTGGAATTTTTCTCTCGAACGGCCCCGGCGATCCCGCCGCCTTGGATTATATCGTCAAGGAAGTGAGGACCCTGACCGAGACGGGCATTCCGATTTTTGGCATCTGCCTGGGCCATCAGATTCTCGGCCAGGCGCTCGGCGGAAAAACTTTCAAATTGAAATTCGGTCATCGCGGCGGCAACCAGCCCGTGAAAGACTTGGAGAGCGGCAAGGTGGAGATCACCTCGCAAAATCACGGTTTCGCGGTGGATGCGAAGTCGTTGCCGGACAGCGTGGCGGTGAACCGGTTGAACCTCAACGACGGCACGGTCGAAGGGCTGCGACACAAGACCAGGCCGATCTTCTGCGTGCAGTATCATCCGGAGGCCTCGCCCGGGCCGCATGATTCCACGCCGCTGTTCGCCGAATTCCGCGCGCTGATCGAGCGACCCTAGAATTTTGACGATAAGCAATTCCATATTTCCGTTTGACTTGAAAGTGCCGGTGAAGATAATCCGTCAGAAGTAAGCAATCCCTATGGCAAAACTCGTCATCCAAAGCGCGGAACAAAAAGGCCGCTCGTACGAGCTGAAGGTGGACAAAACCACCGTCGGCCGCGTGGACGACAACACCTTTCAAATTGCCGACGCCTCCGTCTCCAGCCATCACTGCGAGATTTTGCTGCGCGGCACCGACGTGGTCATCAAAGATTTGAATTCCACCAACGGCACCTTCATCAACGAGGAAAAGATTTCCGAAAGCGTCCTCAAGCCCGGCCAGAAACTTCGCCTGGGACAAATCGAATTGAGTTTGGAAACTGCGGATGCGCCCGCCACCACGACCACTGCGCCGCCGCCGGCCGGAACGCCCGCCCCGATGCCCGGCACCACGAAAAAGCAGGTGGATCAAACTGTCGTAATGAAGCGCGGCGTCAGCCTGGATGAACTGGAACAGGGCACCCGCACCACCGGCTTCGACACCGCGAACAAGGGCTTCTCCAAAAAAACCAACCATACCAACAAGTGGTTCCTGATCGGCGGCATCATCGTGGTGGTGGTGGTCGCCATCGTCTTCCTGTTCGTTCTCGGCAACATCAAGAAGTAGGCCGACTCCCGCCGGGCGGCTTATTTTTCCTTCAGCCACCGCGCCACGTCCGCTGCCGCGTACGTAATCAAAATGTCCGCGCCCGCCCGTCGCATCGCCAGCAAACTTTCCAGCGTCACCGCCCGCTCGTCAATCCAGCCCTTCGCCGCCGCCGCCTTGATCATCGAATACTCGCCGCTGACCGCGTAGGCCGCCGTCGGATAACCAAACTCCGTTTTGACGCGGTGCAAAATGTCCAGGTACGCCAGCGCCGGTTTCACCATCACGATGTCCGCACCTTCTTGAATATCCAGCGCCACCTCGCGCAAGGCCTCGTTCGCATTGGCCGCGTCCATCTGATAACTCCGACGATCCCCGAACTGCGGCGCAGACTCGGCGACTTCCCGGAACGGCCCGTAAAATGCCGACGCAAATTTCGCCGCATACGACATGATCGGTGTTTCGGTAAAACCTTTTTCATCCAGCGCCGCTCGGATCGCCCGCACGCGGCCGTCCATCATGTCGCTCGGCGCCACGATGTCCGCGCCCGCCTCGGCGTGGCTGGCGGCGGTGCGGGCCAGCAATGCGAGCGACGGGTCGTTCAAAATTTTTCCACCTTTCACCACGCCGCAATGCCCGTGCGCCATGTATTCACACAGGCAGACATCCGTGATGACCAGCAGTTCGGGCAGTTCCATTTTCAACAGCCGCACGGTCTGCTGCACGATGCCATTGGCGGCGTAAGCCCCGGAAGCCTTCGCGTCCTTTTTGTCCGGGATGCCGAACAGCAGCACCGCCGGAACGCCGAGCGCATGGGCGGCAGCGGCCTCGCGCAAAATTTCATCCGGCGACAATTGAAAGACGCCGGGCATCGCGGCCACCGGCCGGCGCAGTTTTTTGCCGGCGCGCACAAACAGCGGCAGGACAAGCTGCGCGACGTTCAAGTGCGTCTCGCTCACCAACCGCCGCAACGCGGGCGACTGGCGGAGACGGCGCGGGCGGAGGGCGGGAAACTGGC
>JAYWBR010000301.1:0-4436 GCA_043781315.1 Verrucomicrobiota bacterium
CAGTCCGGTCTGCCGCCGGTGATGATGGTGGATTGCAGCCACGCGAACTCCGGCAAACAGGCCGCGCGGCAGGAAGATGTCTGGCACAGCATCATCGAACAGCGCGTGGGCGGGACGAATTCGCTGATCGGCGCGATGATCGAAAGCTATCTGCACGAAGGCGCGCAGCCGATTCCGAAAAATCTCACCGAGCTGCGACCGGGAGTTTCGATCACCGACGCGTGTCTCTCGTGGGAAACCACCGAACGCATGTTGCGCTGGGGTTTTAAAACGCTGGCCAAAGCGCCGAGGGAAGTGGCGGCGGTGAAGTGAGCGCCATTTTCAGATAATGATGCCCCTGTACGCTGTCCACACAATCGAGCCAAGGCCAACATTGAAAACGGCCGATTTTTGAAAGAGGACTTCAGTCCTGCCAAACATCTCATCTTGGCCAACTTAAGGAATGTGATTGATGTTGTAGATTGATTTTTTCAATTTTTATTTTCCTATAATTTGAAAGTTGACGATGCCGTGGAAGGATCGTTTGGATGTTGAAACAGCTGTGTTCTTCTCTCAACGGTGCTGCCCATATCGAGCAGCGTTGGGGTTTGGAGTTTAGGGGCAGGACAGCCAGCCACAGTCTAACCGAGCATTACTCGGCTGGCGAGCTTGTGAAAAAAATCACAAATTCAACTTGCCTCACTTTTTTGCGCCAATTACGTTGCCCAAGCCAAAAGACAGTTGATGTCTTTGGATTATGCCGACACGCGCTGAAATTGATTACGATTCCAAGATTGAAGGCGATGTGATCCACACCAAAGTGGACGCCGCGCTCAACTGGTTTCGGAAGAACTCCATCTGGCCCATGCCGATGGGGCTGGCGTGCTGCGCCATCGAACTCATGGCCACGGGCGCGAGCCGCTTTGATATTTCCCGCTTCGGCATGGAGGTCATGCGCTTTTCGCCGCGCCAGTCGGACGTGATGATTGTGGCCGGCACGGTCACCTACAAGATGGCCATGTCCGTGAAACGCATTTACGACCAGATGGCCGAGCCGAAATACGTCATCGCCATGGGTGCCTGCGCCTCGACCGGCGGCATGTATCGCAGCTATTCCGTGCTGCAAGGCGTGGATAACATCATCCCGGTGGATGTTTATGTGGCCGGTTGTCCGCCGCGTCCGGAAGCTCTGCTGGACGCGCTGATCAAGCTCCAGGCCCAGATTCAACGCGAGCCGCTGCTCGCCAATTTGAAGAAAGCCGGAAATTCCTAACCCGTGACCGCCCTCGAACTCGCACAGCAGCTCAAGGCCAGGTTCGGAGATTTGATCTCCGAACCGACGGAGTTTTGCGGCGAAATCGCGGTCAAACTCGCGGACGCCGAGCGCATCGTCGAAGTCTGCACGTTCGCAAAAAAGGAGCAGGGCTTTGACTATCTCGTGGACGTTTCCAGCGTGGATAACTACGGCGAAGACCCGCGCTGGACGGTGGTTTATCACTTCTACGGCATCGCGCATCGCTGCTATCTGCGGCTCTCGACCAGCGTGAGCGAAGAGAAGTCCGAAATGCCCACGGTCACGGGCGTGTGGCGCACGGCGGACTGGCACGAGCGCGAAATTTACGACATGATGGGCGTCCGTTTTCGCGGGCATCCCGACCTGCGCCGCATCATCATGTGGGAAGGTTATCCTTACTTTCCGCTCCGCAAAGATTTCCCGCTCGGCGGCAAGCCGACGGAACTGCCGGACATCGCTTTCACCAAGGTCGCGCCGATTGAAGGCGGACCGTTTGTCACAACGCCTGGCGGCCGGGATGCCATTGAACGCGAGCCACGCGTAAGGACGCCGGAGAACTAACTGCATGGCTGACCAAAACCAGTTTTCTCCCAAAAGAACGATTGCCATGTTGATTGATGGCGACAATGCCCAGCCGTCTCTCATTGAGGAAATGCTGGCTGAAGTCAGTAAGTATGGGCGGACGACAGCCCGGAGAATTTACGGTGATTGGACAACTCCAAACATGAACGGCTGGAAGGAAACATTGCAGGAGCATGCCATCCAGCCGATGCAGCAGTTTCGCAATACGGTTGGAAAGAATGCAACTGACAGCGCCATGATCATTGATGCGATGGATATTTTGCATTCTGGTATTGCAGGCGGATTCTGCCTGGTTTCCAGCGATAGCGACTATACCCGGTTGGCGACGCGCATCAGAGAAAAGGGCGTCTTCGTCATGGGCATCGGTCAGCAGAGGACCCCAAAGTCATTCACCAATGCCTGTGACCTGTTCGTCTTTGCCGAGAACCTCGTCTCGCCGGTGGAAAAGACCGGGGCGAAATCAAAATCACCAACAGTGCCAGTCGTGGCAGTTCCAATCGCCAAAGCGCTGCCGCTCGTCAAAAAAGCATTTAAGCTTTGCACGCAGGATGATGGTTGGGCCCGCTTGGACCGGGTTGGAAATGCGTTGCGCGACCTAGATCCAAGCTTTGATCATCGCACTTATGGATGCTCCAGCTTGAGGGTGTTGATTGCCAAATTTTCGGCGTCCATGGAATCTCACGAAGAGAAGAAAGAAAACGGAAGCACTGCTGTTCTGGTTAAGTTCAAATGAACACCGTCCAAGAAATCCAGATTCGCGATTCCGCCGCCCAGGCCGCTGCGGCGGCGCGTGCGTTGCCGCGTCACGACGACGAGGATTTGCAGGACATGCAGGGCGAGAAGATGGTCCTCAACATGGGGCCGTCGCACCCGTCCACGCACGGCGTGTTGCGCATCATTCTGGAACTGGACGGCGAAATCATCACCAAAGCGGTGCCGGACATCGGTTATCTGCATCGCGGCGACGAGAAGATCGCCGAGAACATGACCTACACCCAGTTCATCCCGTACACGGATCGGCTGGATTATCTCGCCCCGATGGCGAACAACGTCGCCTACACTTTGGCCGTCGAGAAGTTGCTCGGTATCCACGACAAACTTCCACCGCGTTGCCAGAACCTCCGTGTAATTTGCTGCGAGCTGGCGCGCATTTCCTCCCACCTGCTTGGCATCGGCTGTTTCGCGATGGACTTGGGCGCGCTGACCGTTTTCCTCCTCACGTTCACCGAACGCGAAAAGATTTATAACCTCTGCGAATCCCTCACCGGCGCGCGGTTCACGACGAGCTACACGCGCATCGGTGGCGTTTCGCGCGACACGCCGCCCGGTTGGTGCGATGCGGTGCGCAAGTTTCTCAACGAAGTCGTCGTCAACATCGCCGAGGTCGAGACACTGCTCACACGCAATAAAATCTGGGTGGATCGCACCAAGGATGTCGGCGTCATCTCGAAGGAAGAGGCGATTGATTTTGGCTTGAGTGGTCCAAACCTGCGCGGTTGCGGCGTGAATTACGACCTGCGCAAAGACCAGCCGTATCTTTGCTACAAAGATTTGCAGTTCGATGTGCCGCTCGGCTCGGTCGGCGATTGCTATGACCGTTACCTCGTCCGCATGGAAGAAATGCGCCAGAGTGTTCACCTCGTGCATCAATGCCTCGACAAACTCCCCGGCGGCTTCGAGAACGCGGCGAAAGAGCCGGTCAACGTGGCCGATGGTAAAATCGTTTTGCCGCCGAAGAACAAGGTCATGTCGAGCATGGAAGAATTGATTCATCAATTCATGCTCGTGACCCAGGGCATGAACTGTCCGCCCGGCGAAGTTTATTTCGGCCACGAAAATCCGAAGGGCGAACTCGGCTTTTACATCAACAGCCGGGGCGGCGGCACGCCGTACCGGATGAAGATTCGCAGCCCCAGCTTTGTGAACTTGAGCATCCTGTCGCACTTATTGCCCGGCCACATGATGAGCGACACGGTGGCGATCCTGGGATCGTTTGACTTTGTGATGGGGGAGTGTGACCGGTGACAATGCAAAATGAAAAATTCAAAATTAAAAAAGAACTGCGGCGCGCGGTGTGCCTCGTTCCCCATTTTGAATTTTTAATTTCTAATTTTTAATTCACGAATGAGTTTCACCGTTCCGACAAATTTAGAAGCCGAGATTGACGAGCTGATCACGCATTATCCCGTGAAGCGCAGCGCGTCGCTCATGCTGCTGCACGCGTTGCAGGAACATTTCGGCCACATCTCGCCGGAAGCCACGCAATGGGTCGCCAAGAAACTCGGCCTCCAGCCCATCAACGTTCACGAACTCGTGACGTTTTATCCGATGTTCCGCCAAACCGCGCCGGGCAAACATCAGATCAAGGTTTGCCGCACGTTGAGCTGCGCGCTGGGCGGCTCGCACAAACTGCACGAACATTTTTGCACCAAGCTCGGTCTTGATCCGCACGCGCACGGTTTGCAGACGACGAAGGACGGAAAGTTCTCGGTCGAATTCGTCGAGTGCCTCGCCGGTTGCGGCACTGCGCCAGTGATGATGTGCAACGAGGATTTCCACGAGGGTGTTACGAACACGAAGG
>JAYWBR010000302.1:0-4421 GCA_043781315.1 Verrucomicrobiota bacterium
CGGTCGCGTCTGCGCCGACCAACTGGGAAGAATGAGCATTGCCGAACCGGCAATGGAGGCTTGGACGAGAAAACGACGGCGGGAATAAGCAGCTACAGAGTTCATGTTGAAACAATTAACCGAATCGCAGATCCAGCTCCATACCTCAAATGAGTGATGGAATAAGATGCCGGTTCAGAATTCGTAAACAGCATCATTGATGGCGCGCCAGCTCAGACCCAAAGATGAAAGTGGTGACTTCGTTTAATCCGCGCTTTTCCAGTTCCCGATCGTGACGCTCCGGTTCTTCGTTTGGACCTCGACCCACAGATCAAATTTCCCCGGATTGTTCGTGGGCGAAGACGCCACGTACCGCCAGGAGCTGAAGTCGAACTCCCAGACGACTTCGGCAGGAATTGTCGCATCCGAAATGTTGCAACCCAGCACGTACACGTCCGGGTCGTCATGGAATTGTCTGATCGCCATGTCGCCGCCGGGCGGCGGTGGCAGAAAACGTGTCACCGACCTCCCGTTTTCGTCGCAATTTTTGAAGCCGTCGCACTGAAAAAAATCCTTCACATATTTCGCATCCGCCGCCTCCATCCGGCCCAACTGGTAACAACGGTTCGTGGAATTATAAGTGACGCCAGCGAGTTCATACATCAACCAGTTGGTGACTGCATCCACCACCAGGGGTTGGCGGCTGAGCACATGATCCGGCGGATAAAAGCCAAAGTGCGCCTGGTACGCCTCGATGGCGTTGACCAGTTTCTGGCGTTGCACACGAATGTCGGTGCAGACCCGCGGCATCGCCTCGTTCACCCGCGCCTCCAGCAGCTTCGCTGCGATGAGCAGGTAAGCGAAATAGCCCGCTCCCGCCAGGGCGACAAGCACCAGCACAACAACGGCCGCTTCCCGCATTGTCAGCGAACGCTGCAGATAGTTTTTCGGGTTGGGCATTGTCAGAGTCGAACAAAACTCCGCGCTCCGGTCAAATCCTACCGGCCGGCGGATCCAATGCGAATCAAGGTGACGCCATGTCGGGCGACCTGGGCGCTGAAAGATCCGGCGAAGTTTCCCACATCCTGCTGCCGCCAGAGATCGCGAACGACGTGGTTGCCGGCAAGACCAAGCTGATCCCAGTTCACGGTCACGGCATTCTCAAATTCACCGCGATTAAAGAGCCCCACCGCCTTGCTGCCATCCTCCATGTCCTTGGCCCATACCTCGACGTTTTCATCCTTGGAAATCCGATGCGCCTGTTTGCCGAGCGGGTCTTGGCTCACTTCAATGACCTCGTCGTTCGTCAATAAACTCAAGGTGAACTCGTCAAGCTGTGTCATGTCGCAGCCGATCAACATCGGCGAGACGAGCAAACTCCAGAGACTGATGTGCGTGTATTGCTCGTTCGGCGTCAGCCGCGAATCGCGTTTGCCCCCACCCAACCTGCCCACGACGAACATATCGCAATCATTCCAATGTCCCGGCCCGGCGACGATTTCCCGGCCGTTCTGAGTGAACCCGATTTCATCCATGCTCGACCAGGTGTCAGTGATATCGCCAGTGTTGCGCCAACTGTTTGCCCCGACCTCCTTCGCCCACGGCCAGACGTCCAGCGTTTCGCTCAAGCTGTAAATGATGTCCCGCTTTGTCTTACTCAGGGCTTGCGCCATGGTCACCCAGGGAATTCTCTGCGAATGCAAACTGATGTCCCGGGTCGAGTAAGTCGTGTAACACCAATCGTATTTCAGATAATCAAATCCCCACTCCGCGTAACGCTGCGCGTCCTGTTCCTCGTGCTGATAACTACCGGTGTGCCCCTGACACGTGTAAACGCCGGGTGACGAATAGATGCCCGCCTTCAATCCTTTGCTGTGGATGTAATCGCAGAGCGCTTTCATGTCGGGAAATTTGTTGTTCGATTGAATGATGCCGTTGGCGTCCCGCCCGTCGCCCGCAACCAAAGGATCTTTGGAGGAGTGCTTGCTCTGCCAACAATCATCAATGTTGACGTAAGCCCAACCGTGATTGATCAAGCCGCTGCTCACCATCGTGTCAGCCGCCGCGCGGACCTTGGCTTCATCCACACTGCAACCAAAAACATTCCAACTGTTCCAACCCATCTGCGGCGTCAGTGCGAGCGTGTCGCCACAAACGATTTTGAAATTGCGCTCCGTTTCGCCCAGCGAGTTCTTCGCTTTCAGCATGACGTTCCACTCGCCTTTGCGTTTCAAGGAGCCGGTGATCTGCCCCGAGTCCGCATCAAGCTTCAGCCCACTCGGCAGATTCTTCGCCGAAAACTTTATCGGCCGATCACCTGTGGCAGGAACGGTGAACAGGAACGGCGATTCGGGTCGCACGCCGAAAACTTTCGCACCGTTTATCCTAGGTTTAGGCGAAGACTTGGGCGTAAGAATGAATGCCGCTTCGCGCGGCGGAGGAATTGTTTTTGGCTTTGTGCCCGCGACGAGAAACTTCGCATCCACCCAGTCTGCATGATCAGAATCAATCGGGTCGCCCATGCTGCTCGCGACCACGACCATGGTTTGAATTCCGGTCAGATCTACATCCACTGGTTCTGCCGGCATCCCGGGCCGCATCAACTTGCTTTTCCAGAGTAATTTCCCATCGCCATAAATCTGGAAGATCACGCGACCGTTCACCCGCGTGTATTCGTCGTTGCCTTTGTCGAACGCGGCACGCAATTCCCGCAGCACAATGCGCGGCACAACTTCGTCATCAATGCCCACCGCCGCCGTGAATCGCCGCGAGCCACCTTGGAGATCAATCCACAAAACGCTCCGCGCAAGAGTACCGAAGCCGGTTTCATACTTCTGCCCGCTGATGGTGAGTGGCTTTCCACCAAAGGACTTGTTCACCTGCGGATTATCCGTCTGCAAGGTTTCGTTCAGTTTCAGCGAACTGAGTAAAACGGTTTCGCCCGAAGCATCTGGCGCCGTGCTTTGTTTGTCGTTGATGTTTTGCTGCGCGCCAGCGACGAGGCTGACGAGAATACAAGAGAGAGCGGCGATACGTTTCATACTGTCCAAGTGAAAACAAAACCGAGAATAAAATCACTAACTCATTTGAATGGCGCCCAAAATTCCAGAAAGCAAACACCACATGAGGTGAAGAGGATTAAGTTAATTGGGGCGATGAACTGGCATCGTGTCCAACACCTCATGGAGCATCGGCTTCAACTGCTCGCCCCAGACAGCATAACCTGCCGGACTCAGATGCACCCCGTCGGGAGAGATTTCGGGCGACAGCGAGCCATCCACACCAAGAAACTTCGTCGTCAGATCCACGAATTGTACATTTTTCCCATCGTCGAGCTTGGCGATGAGAGAGTTCAGTTCTCGAATCTTTATCCGGTCTGGCGAAGCTGGTGACCTGTCTTTGGGAAAGGTGCCGAGCAGCAGCACCTTGGTGTGCGGCAACTTTTCGCACAGTTTCGCCACGACCGTCGAGATGCCGCGTGCAATGTCCGCCGTTGAATGTGAAGGCGAAGCGGGCTCATTGAAGCCCCGGACACGGGACGGGGTCAAGGTGTGCCACTTCATCTTTTGCCGTGCGTGCCGAAGACCATGCCCCGCCCGGCCCGCGCGGTTTGGTTGAGAATGTCAGCGGGCAAATTATCTGGACGTTCCGTTCGCCCGGCGCAATGCTTCCGTCCGCGTCCCCTACCGCCTGCAAACGTCGCACACCTGATCTCGCGGCCACGGTCAGCGGGCAAAAGCGCGCGGCGGGCGGAGCGTGGAAAGTTTGGTAACTAAGAATAATGAAACTGCAACTGATTGACTGGATCATCGTGGCGGCCTCGCTGCTGATCTGCTTTGCGCCGGCGCTGTTCTTCGGCAAGCGCGCCAGCAAGAACACTTCCGAATTCTTCGCGTCCGGCCGCTCCGTGCCGTGGTGGCTCGCGGGGCTTTCAATGGTGGCGACGACGTTCAGCAGCGACACGCCGAACTGGGTCACGCAGCAGGTGCGCCAATACGGCGTCGCGGGCAATTGGCAATGGTGGGCCTTCGTGCTGACCGGCGTGTCCACGGTTTTTTTCTTCGCGCGGCTGTGGCGTCGCTCCGGTGTGATGACCGATCTGGAGTTTTACGAAATCCGCTACTCCGGCAAAGCGGCCTCGCTGGTGCGCGGGTTTCGCGCGGTCTATCTCGGGCTGTTCTTCAACTGTTTCATCATGGGCATGGTGACGCTCGCGGGCTGCAAGATTGCCAACATCCTTTTCGGGATGCCGCCGTGGCAGACCATCATTATTTGCGGCGTGCTCAACGTGGTCTTCGCTGCGCACTCGGGTTTGTGGGGCGTGCTGGTCATAGACATGGTGCAGTTCTTCATCAAGATGACGGCGGTGATCGCGGCGGCGTATTTTAGTTTGAAGGCGGTGGCCGTGCATACCGGCGTGGGTGAAAGCGCGTGGGCGGGTT
>JAYWBR010000303.1:0-4413 GCA_043781315.1 Verrucomicrobiota bacterium
CAGGTTAATCTGCCGGAAAATGTTGTCCTGTTCCACATAAGGAAGTAGCTGAACGCCCCACCCCCAACCCGGCCCGAGATCAGCGTCCGCACCACTCATTTTCGGGTTCACGTTCGATAAGTAACCCGCCGGGAATCGCCCCATTGCCGAGTGATAATTATGGGCCGCCAACCCGATTTGCTTCAGGTTGTTCTGGCACTTGAGCCGTGCGGCGGCTTCGCGGACTTTCTGCACAGCAGGCAGAAGAAGCCCGATCAAAACCGCGATGATGGCGATGACGACCAGCAATTCGATCAGGGTAAAGGCGGTCAAACTAGGACGCTGAGGAGTTGCGGATGTTTTTGAGATTTTCATATTTCTCTTCCACGGTTGGACTGGTTTTTGAATCGTGACTTTTAACTGGTTTCACATTAGTTCGCACGCTTATTAAAGCAAGGGTTTTCACCAGCGCAAACACAATCCGGCACTATTTTTGAAAGCCAGGACCCACTGGATTAACGCGTCAAATTTGCGGCGGTTCGGAATCCGCCCCGGTCGGCGAATCTATTTCCCCGCTGGGTTGACGGGTTTGCCTTTGAATCGGAAACCGGTTTCGGCACTCTCTGGCCTGGTTGAAAGCACGTCTTCAAAATCTGCGGTTGCCCGGCTGGATCGCCCTGGGCCTGGGACTGATCACGCTGGCGCTTTATCTGCCCGCGCTGTCTCACGATTTCATCCAGTACGACGACCAGCAATACGTGACCGAGAATCCCCGCGTGCAGGCGGGATTGACGATGGCCGGGCTGCGGTGGGCGTTCGGGTTTCATGCCGCCAACTGGCATCCGCTGGCGTGGCTGTCGCACATGCTGGACTGCCAGGTTTACGGAGCCAGAGCCGGCGGTCATCACCTGACGAATATGCTGTTGCATGTCGGCAGCACCATGCTCCTGTTTCTGGTTTTGAACCGGATGACCAAAACCCTGTGGCGCAGTGCGGCGGTGGCGGCGTTGTTTGCGTGGCATCCGCTGCATGTGGAATCCGTGGCCTGGGTGGCCGAAAGGAAGGATGTGCTGTGCGGCTTTTTCTGGATGCTGACGCTTTGGCTCTACACCCGGTATGCCGCCAAACCTTCCCTCGTCCGGGATCTTTCCGTGCTGGGATCATTTGTCCTCTGTCTGATGGCAAAACCGATGGGGGTCACGCTGCCGTTCGTACTGTTGCTGCTGGATTACTGGCCGCTGAATCGAGTTTTGGAATGCTCCGTCCGCCTCCCGGAACTGACTCCGGTTCCCTTCGCGCAGAAATCGTGGCGTCAACTGGTCTGGGAGAAAATCCCTTTTTTTGCCTTGTCCGCCATCGCCTGTGTGTTGACGCTGTCGGCGCAGGAACTCGCCATCGTCTCCACCGCCGGGCTGCCCGTTTCCCAGCGCATCGCCAGCGTGTTGGCCGCCTACAATCATTATCTGGTCGCGATGTTTGTCCCGCGAAATCTGGCTGTTTATTATCCCTATCAATTCCACCTCCCGACGCTGAACATCGTCTGCGCCGCCATTGTGCTGGGGTTGATAACCCTGCTGGCGATAAAAAATTTCCGTCAGCGGCCCTACCTTGCAATGGGCTGGCTGTGGTATCTCGGCACGCTTGTGCCGGTCATCGGTCTCGTGCAGGTCGGCGATCAAGCTTGGGCCGACCGTTACACTTACCTTCCTTTGATTGGTTTGTTCGTGCCGCTGGTCTGGTTTGTTTTTGAAATCATCAAAAACCGGATGTTCTTACTGGGTCTGGCCGCAATCGTGGCCGTGGCGTTGCTGGCGACGACTACGGTGCAACTTGGTTATTGGAAGAACACCCGCACGCTCTTTGAACACACGGCCGCCGTCACGCGGGAGAATTACCTGGCCACCACTCTGCTCGGCAGTTTGCTTGCGCAGGAAGGCAGACTGGACGAAGCGGTGGAATATTTTCGCCGGGCGATGCGCTACAAACCGGGCTATCCCGAAGCCCATTTTTTTCTCGGACAGGCGTTTGACAAGCAAGGCAAACTGGAGGAAGCGGTTGCGGAATATCAACAGGCGCTCTGGTTCAAACCCACGCAGGAGCAGACGCACATTTTCCTCGGTCTCACGCTGGCGAAGCAAAAAAAACACGAGGAGGCCGCCGGTCATTATCTCGCGGCGTTGAAACTCAATCCGGATTCCGCCGTCGCCCACAATAATCTGGCGCGGCTCCGCCACACGCAGGGCCGGCTCGGGGAAGCGATCGAACACTATCGCGCCGCGCTGAAGCTGGATCCCAAGCTCGCGCTGGCCCACAACAATCTGGGCGTGCTGCTGCTGCAACAGGGCGACCTCGTGGAAGGCGCCGCGCAACTCCGCGCGTCCCTGCGGTTGAACCCAACGAACCAGGAATCGCAATACAACCTTGCGCTGGCGCTCAACCAGCAGGCGCAGTGGAGCGAGGCGGCGGAGCTGTTCGCGAAAACCGTGGGCGCAGCCTCCACCGATCCGAAGGCGCATGGCGAGTTCGCCGTGGCACTGGCGCATCTGCAAAAAACTCGCGAGGCCATGAGTCAGTACGCGAGCGCGCTGCTTAACCAGCCGGATTTTCCAGATGCGTTGGATGGCTTGTCTTGGATTCTCGCCACGGATGGCAATGCCGGATTCCGCAACGGGACGGAGGCGGTGCGCATGGCCGAACGCGCGTGCGAACTGACCGGGCGCAAGCAACCAGCCAAGTTGAAAACCCTGGCCGCCGCGTATGCCGAGGCCGGGCGGTTTCTAGAAGCGATCATCACGGCGGAGAAGGCGCGGGATTTGGCGGCAGATGAGGGCCGCAAAGAACTGGCTTCGGAATGCCAAAGACTGCTGGAGACTTTCAAACTGGCGCAGCCCTGGCGGGTTCACTGAACCTGCAACCGAAATGGAATTTACGGCAAAAGAAAGCAATTGACTCCGGAAAAAAGAAATACCCCGATCCTTGCGGATCGGGGCGTCTGCTGAATTTCAGATTCGCGGTCGGCGAATTACGGCGTGGTCAGCCGGTAATATTTCTGACTGCCGCCGACGTTCGGGTCGGTGTAGGTGCCGGACGAGTTGGTGAACCGCAGGCTGTTGGTCAATGCCGCATACGGGCCGGTCACGTCAGCCGCACCCAGCACAGTGTAGGGATAGGTGACTGGCGCGGCCGCCCAGGTCAGACTGCTGCTGTTGCCGGATTTGGTGATCGTGAGCGTCAGCGGATTGGTGACGATGTCCGAGAAACGCGTGACCGTGACGTTGTAGCCTTGGTTGCGAGGCGTGACGGCGTTGCCGAGGTTCTGGGTGAACGGCCCGACCACCGAATACGCAAAGTCCGGCAGGGTCTGGCCGGCGGTGTCCAGATCCTGAAAAGAGAAGAACACAATAAAGGACTCGCCGTTCGCGTTGGTGACCACGACGGTGGTGTTGGCGTTGGTCGAGATGAAGTTTCCCGCGTTGGTTCCGAAATAGACGTTGGTCAGCATCACGAGCGAGCCTTCGAGATTGGTTTCGCAGAAGGCAAGGTTGTTCGTGATCGAAAACGCGATGGGTTTCGGATTGGGCAGCGTGGCGATGTTGTTGCTGAGGACGGTGTAGGAGGTGGAAGGATTACCGGTGGTATCCGCCGCCAGTTCAAGGGTGCTGTTGAAGCTGGACAGGACGCCCACAAACTTCACCACGTCACCTTGGGCGGGACGGAAGGCTGAGCCAAAGGTGGCGAAGATGTTGATGCCGCCCGTTCCGTCCTGGAGGTAGTAAGAGGACGTGTTGCCGGTGGTCAGATTGGTGAACGTGGTCACCGTGCCGGTGACTTCCCAGGGCAGGATGGAATTGGTTTGCAGATAGGTCGTGGTGTCCACCAGCGTGCGCAGGAAGGCGATGGAAACTGCCGGCGGATTCATCACGGTGAGGACGGAATTGGAACTGAGCACGCCGCCGAAGACGTTGCTCACCCCGCAACGATACGTGGCATTGTTGTTCGTGGTCACATTCACGAGCACCAAGCTAGAAGAGGTTTCCCCGACAATGTCCAGACCGTTGGTTTTCCATTGGTAGGTGATCGTGCCGGGACCGCTGGCCCCGATGCTCATGGTGACGGTCGCGCCGCGGAACGCGATCTGGTTGGTCGGCGGCTGGGAATTGATGGTGGGCGGCACCGGCGCCACGCTGACGGTCACTTGCGCGACCGCTGAAGTCACGCTGCTGGCAAAAACGGAATTGGTGGTGCTGGTGACGATACACTTATAGGCACCAGATTGATAGGTCTGCGCCGAAACGATGGTCATACGGTTCGAGGTAGTCCCGACGTTATTCGCATCATCCACCAGATTGGTTCCCTCATGCTGCCATTGGAACGTCACCGTCCCCGCGCCACCCCCAACACAGGACAGGTTCGTGTTGTTGTTCTCGAAAATCG
>JAYWBR010000304.1:0-4345 GCA_043781315.1 Verrucomicrobiota bacterium
GCCGATGAGAAAGACGAGCAGCCCACCGATGACCCAAGCACCGGCGTGAAAATATTGCCGGACGTAAATGCTGCCGGGATCAACCTGGTTGATGGCCGGCAAAATCGCCGTCGTCACCGAGCGATGAAACAGGCAGATGGGATCGAGCAACCCGATTTGCAGGCTGCCGAAAAACGCCGCGACGAGCATCGCGATGAGGATGATGTATTTCGTCTGGTAGATGCTGCGGTAACGGTTGGACTCGATGCGGACTTTGTCTTCCGCCCGGCCTTTGCCGAACACCCAGCCGATGAAATGATGTGCGATGCCGTAAGGACACATCCAGTTGCAGAAGACGCGACCCAGCAGCAGCGACGGGACGATCAGCACGAGGCTCCAGAGCAACCCCTTGTAAACTGTGTGCGTGGTGATCGCGGTGGCCACGGCGACGAGCGGATCCATTTCGAGAAACAGCGACGCCGGATAACCCTTGAGATAGCGCAGGTCGGTGACGACGCAGAAGAACGTGAACAGGCTGAAGAAAAAAACCTGCGAGACGCGGCGCGCATTGCGGAGGGTTAGAAGTTTTTTCATCGGGCAAATGTTTGCCAACCGGGCCGGGAAATCAAATTAAAAACTCGCCGAGCGTTGTTGGCGTCTAAAAGCAAACTGCTGAAATAGGCTCCACAGATTTGACAGTCAGCCCAAGATTGGGACATTCTTGCCGGCGCGCAACGCGGGAAAACTTCGTTGAAGTTAGCGATACGAAGTTTTTTTTGATTCAAATCGCAACTTGGGCCGGAATTCGGGGTTGCATTAAAAAGCGCAGGATCGTGGCACCGGCTTTGCTGAGTTGGATGCATCGGTCGGTAACCGGCAATATGTGAACGGCAACTGTATTAATAAAAATAAAACCGCCGGTGACCACGTTCACACCGCAACAACAAAGAAAGAAATAAAATAGTATGAAAAACAAAAACTCCCTCAAAGCGGGCTTCACGCTCGTCGAAATCATGATCGTGGTCGCCATCATCGGCCTGCTCGCCGCCATTGCGATTCCGAACTTTGTCCGCGCCCGCACCACGGCGCAGATGAATGCCTGCATCAACAACCTCCGGCAGATTGACGCCGCCATCCAGCAATGGGCGCTGGAAAACAACGCGGGTTCCGCCGCTGCGGTCACGGCGGTCAACATCACGGCTTATCTCGGCCGTGGCGCGAGCGGTTCTATCGCCAGCGTGTATTGCCCGGCGGACACCTCCAAGACGTTTGCCACAAGCTATACGATTGTGGACACGGGCACCAAGCCGGTCTGTCAGAAGGTTCCCGGCAGCACGTCCGGCACTTCCCACTTCATCAACTAACACCTGCGCGTTGCGCCCCTGGCGCAATGGCATACAAAGGCTTGGAAGCAATTCCAAGCCTTTCTTTTTTTGTCCCCGGGCCTGTCCCGGCAAAGGACACCACGGACGGATATGCCCAGATTCTTCGCGGTAATTCAGGGAAATCAAGCTGTGCCTCAATCAATCACGGCAGGCATGATGGCTGCTGATGTCACATCCGACATATTAGACGTGGCAATTATGAAAGATGACTCTATGACTCTGCAAGGCAACGATCCGTTTTCAAAAAAAACGACTGTGGGCGGATTTACACTCTTGGAATGCATGATCGTGCTGGCGATTATCAGTCTGCTGGCTGCGATCACCATTCCCAGCATGGTTCACGCGCGCACCACTTCCCAGATGAACGATTGCATCAGTAATTTGAAGCAGGTGGATGCGGCCACCCAACAGTGGGCGATTGAAAACAATGCGGGCGTTGGAACTCCAATCACGGCGGCAAACATCCGTCCTTATCTGGGACGTGGCAGCAGCGGCTCCATTCAGTCCGTGTTTTGCCCGGCAGATATGACCAAGCAGTTTGATAACAGTTACACCATCACTGATACGGTCACCAAGCCGTCGTGTGTCGTCTTGCCCTCGACCCACCTGCTCCCCTAAAGCCAAACGGTTCAAAGAAAATCGGGTGGTGGTTGAAGAGAGAAATTGATCGCCCGACTGAGTGGCCCAGTGCAGGCACGGCACCAGCCACGGGGATGTTCGGGCGGACGAAAACCGGTTCAACCGGGGTCAAGGAATCCTGGGAATGCCTGCCCAAACAAGTTTTCCTCTGAAACGCCTCAACCGAACCGTTCTTTGACCGAAGTAGGAGGCAGAGACTCGAGTTGATTGACCGATTATGTTTTCCTTATTTGACGAACCGATTTATGACTTGCAATCTGGCACGGACGTTTTACTAATGACTTCTGAAAATTCCGGAGTTTATGAGAAAGACTAGCAAAGCAGCCAAGAGTGTCAGGGTGTTTCTAGTTGACGACCATCCCTTGGTGCGCCAAGCGCTGAAGGATGCCATCGGGAATGAATGTGATTTGGAAGTCTGCGGCGAAGCCGAAGATCGGGAGGAAGCGTTGAAGGGCATCGCGGCAGCGGCTCCGGATCTGGCCATCGTGGATTTGCACCTGCGGACGTCCGACGGGCTCGATTTGGTCAGGGATCTTTGCAATCATCACCCGCGTGTTTTGAGCCTGGTGCTGTCCATGCAGGATGAATCTATGACGGCTGAACGGGCGGTTCGCGCAGGAGCCCGGGGTTATATTTCCAAACAGGAAGCCCCCCAGAAAATCATCGAGGCCGTGCGCAAGGTGCTGGGCGGGGAAATTTACTGGAGCGAAAAAGCCGCCGCCCTGGTGGCTTCCAAAGTGGCAGTGCCAGCCAAGCCAACCAACGGTTTTGCGATCGAATGCCTGTCCGAGCGTGAATTACAAGTTTTCGAGATGATTGGCCTGGGCCAAAGCACTCAACAGATTTCCGAAGTGTTGCACATAGACGTCAGCACCGTGGAAACTTACCGGTCACGCATCAAAGAGAAACTAAATCTCAACAACGGTCCGGAATTACTTCAAACCGCGATCCGCTGGTCCTTGAACAAAGCCACCCATTGACAGATTGATCTGCCAACAACGAATCCACAGCCTGCTGTCCCCATACCAACGAACATGAAAACCATTTTGAACCTTAAACCCTCCGGCCTGTTTGCCATTTTTGGACTTGTTTCAATCCTCTCATTTTCGGGCTGCGTAAACCCCCAATCTCACACCCCTAAAGAATCCCAAGCCGAGGTGCCGGAAAAAATCACCCTGTTGGAAGGCGATGTGGTGAAAATCACCTTCCCCGATTCCGCAACCTTCAACACCACCACGAAAATCCAGCGCGACGGAACCATCAAACTTCCGGTCGTCGGTGAAATCCATGTGGCGGGCATGACCACCGGAGAACTGGAAAAATTCTTGGTGACCAAATATGCCGATCAAATTGTTTCAAAGGAGATCAACGTCGCCCTCGAATCTTCCACCTTTCAAGTTTATGTGACCGGTGCTGTGATGCATCCTGGAAAGGTTGTGTCTGACCGTCCGTTAACGGCATTGGAGGCGGTGTTGGAAGCTGGCGGGGTGGATTACTCGCAAGCCAATCTAAAAGGGGTCATCATCAGCCGGAACATCAAAGGCCACCTGGAGCATTTCAAAGTCAATTTGCAGGATGTCATCAATGGAAAAAGCAGTGAAACTTTTCATTTGCGGCCCAATGACATTCTTTTTGTGGGCGAAAAATTCTCCTGGTTCTGACGCCACCCCGGCTTTCCAGGTGAACCACCGTGGAATTCGCCACCTGACAAGTCACCTGGATTTTACAAACCCTCGCGATAGACCTGTTATTCTCTCATCAAGGTCTGAGGGCGTCATGTGGCGGTTTGCGCCACAAAATGTGGCATCTGACATGACGTGAATCAGTAATGTACCTGACTGACAAGCCCTCACCGGTCATATAGTATGCAGCCGGATTGATGGTCCTCCATTAAAAAAACATAGCGGTCGGATTGGAGCAGCGGAGAAAATATAAGTTAGGTTTGCTGCAAAACGGACGATTTTGAAGCGGAAGAATGAGCACTAAATTGGACATGGCGTGGTACTGCGCGCGGACAAAACCGAAGCACGAGCATATTGCCGCCGCGAACCTGCAACAACATCTCAAGCTGGAGGTATTTAACCCCCGGTTAAAAATGGAGCGTGTAACCCGGCGCGGGGTGGTCAGACGGATTGAACCACTTTTTCCGTGTTACTTGTTCGTCCGGGCTTTTCGCCACACATTGAACGAAATCCGCTATGTGGCCGGGGTCAGCACGCTGGTTCATTTTGGATTGGAGATTCCCACCGTGTCGGATCAGACCGTTGAAGAATTGAAACAGTGCTTTCAGGGCGAGGAAATGCTGGCGGTGGAAGACCGCATTGACCCGGGCACTGAAGTTT
>JAYWBR010000305.1:0-12775 GCA_043781315.1 Verrucomicrobiota bacterium
CTCATCCTCAGCGGCGACCAGCTCTACCGGATGGATTTCAGCCAGATCGTGGATCAGCACGTCGAGAGCGAGGCGGACATCACCATCGCCACCATCCCCGTCATCCGCAACGACGCGCAATCGCTCGGCATCATGCAGATCAACGAGGAGCGCCGCATCACCCGCTTCGTGGAAAAGCCGAAAGACCCCGCCGTGCAGGATTCACTCAAGCTTCCCGCAGACTGGCACCCCAAGCTCGGCATCAACGATGACCGCGAATTGTTCCTCGCCTCCATGGGCATCTACGTCTTCAACCGCGAAGTCATCTGCAAGCTGCTCGACAACACCCACACCGATTTCGGCAAGCACATCATCCCCAACGCCATCGCCTCGCACCGCGTGTTCTCCTACGTGTTCCAGGGTTACTGGGAGGACGTCGGCACCATCCGCTCCTTCTTCGAGGCCAACCTCGACGCCACCGCCGAGCTGCCCCGCTTCAACTTCTTCGACATGGGCGCGCCCATCTTCAGCCGCCCGCGCTTCCTGCCCGGCTCCAAGATCAACGGCGCGCAGATTGACCACGCCGTCATCTCCGACGGCTGCATCCTCAACCACTGCGCCATCCGCCAATGCATCATGGGCCTGCGCACGCAGGTGGGCGCGGGCACCAGCCTGCACCGCGTCGTCGGGCTGGGCTGCGACTACTACGAATCCGCCGCCTCCATTGCCATCAACGAGAAAGCCGGCCGCCCCCGCATCGGCATCGGCAGCAACTCGCGCATCGAGAACGCCATCATTGACAAGAACGCGCGCATCGGGAACAACGTCGTCATCTCACCCGCCGGCAAGCCGGAGAACGTGGACCACGAACTTTACTTCATCCGCGACGGCATCGTGATCATCCCCAAGAACGGCATCGTCCCGCATGGGACGGTGATTTGAAGCGGAAACCTCCAACAAATTGAATACACGAACCGGTTGTTCGTATATCAAAAATAGGGCGACATGAAGTCGCATAATAACAAGTTAGGCCACACTACGCGCATCGCCATGACATCGCCCGACAGCCAATATGAAGTTGTGAAGCATGACTACGGAGAGGTCCGCATGGGCAGCCCAGAGTTCGGTCGTATCAAGATTCGCGGCGCATCATTCGACACGAGTGGCCAGGAGTTTGGAGAGCCGATGGCGTTCAGCCCCGATTCCCGATTTCTCGCCACCGAGCAGTTGGTTGGCACTGCTCCCGACCCACATACTCGCGCAGTCGTTTTCGATTTCGAGCGACGGCGTCAGATTATCGTGCATGACCAGCATCCGGGATTCGTGCGTCGTTTTGCTTGGTCAGGCGGCTTGCTCACCATTGTCACTTGGTCACACTTGGCGGGAGAGCGAGAGCATTCGTGGCAGTCACCACCGCCACAGCCACGGGGTTTCTTACAGAGGATTTTCGGATGAGAGACGTGTGGCCTAACATGCTAATAGGCTGCAAAACATCTCCGCAGCCAGTTTGACCGTCCTCATCCACCCAGATACGCGCTCCGCACCTGCGGATTCTGGCGCAGCGCGGCGGAGGTGTCGGACAAAATGATGCGCCCGGTTTCCAGCACGTAGCCGGATTGGGAAATCTCCAGCGCCCGCGAGGCAATGAGTCACCATCGCAGGCTTGAGTTTTTCGCCTGGGCAGTTACCCTTTGACCATGTCACTTTCGATTGACCAATTGACAGAAGAGGCGATGCATCTTTCCCCCTCCTCCCGGGCGCTGCTGGCAGAGCGGCTCGTCGAAAGTCTGGATGCCACCGAGATGGATGAGCTGCAGAAGCTTTGGGCCACGGAGGCGGTGCGTCGCCGCGATGAGGTCCGCTCTGGTCGCGTGCAACCGGTCGCGGGTGAGCAGGTGCTGGCCGAGGTCCGCCGTCTGGTCGGACGATGAGATACGGCTTTCACCCGGAAGCCCGCCTTGAGTATCGGGAGGCGGCGGCTTTCTACGCGGCCCGCCGACCGGGACTGGGAGCCGCTTTCACGGTTGAGGTTGAAGCCGCCCTCAAAAGGATTCTGGAAGCCCCCGAACAATGGCGTGTCATCGAGCAGGATGTGCGGCGCTGTCTCACCCACGTTTTCCCCTATTTGATCCTGTACACGATTGAGAACGATTTCATACTCATCATCGCCGTGGCCCACGGAAGTCGTGAGCCAGGTTACTGGAAACAGAGGATTCACCCAGGCCCCCAATCAAGCTGATCGGCTGCGAAAGATTCTCCGTCCGGTCCTTCACCCGCCCAAATACGCGCTCCGGACCTGTGGATTCTGGCGCAGCGCGGCGGAAGTGTCGGACAAGATGATGCGTCCCGTTTCCAGCACGTAGCCGGATTGGGAAATCTCCAGCGCCCGGTTCGCGTTCTGTTCCACGAGCAGGATTGTGATGCCGCGCTCGCGGTTGATCTCCACGATCTTTTCAAAAATGGTCTTCACCAGCAGCGGCGCGATGCCCAGCGACGGCTCGTCCAGCATCAGGAATTTCGGCCGGCTCATCAACGCGCGGCCAATCGCCAGCATCTGCTGTTCGCCGCCGGAGAGCGTCCCGGCCACCTGCTTCTCGCGCTCCTGCAAACGCGGGAACGTGGCAAAGACCCGTTCCATTTCGTGGCGGATCGCCGCTTTGTCCGTCTGAAGATACGCGCCCATCATCAGGTTTTCGTGGACGGTGAGGTTCGCGAAGATCATCCGGCCTTCCGGCACCTGCGACAGTCCGCGCTTCACAATCTCATGCGGCGCCAGGCCCGCGATGTTCCGGCCTTCGTAAAGAATTTCCCCCGACTGCGGCTTCACCAGGCCGGAGATGGCGCGGAGCGTGGTGCTCTTGCCCGCGCCATTGCTGCCGATCAGGGTGACGATGCTGCCCGCCGGCACGGACAACGAGATGCCGTGCAGCGCGTTGATCGCACCGTAGCTGACCGCAAGATTTTTAAGTTCGAGCATCGCTCAATTAAAAATGCAAAATTAAAAAACGATCAAACATCGCCGCCTCTTTTAGTGGAGACAATAATTGCTCCGAGCACGCGTTTGATTTCGTCGGCTTCCTGAATCAGTGGATTCAAATCGCTGGCTGGAACCACCTTCGAGCAGTCGCAGCCGCAGATGCGTCTCGCGAGCTTCCTTGAGCGCGATGCTCATCTTGCTGATGAAGTCCGCCTTGCTTTGCCCGGCTTGGGCTTCCTCGACGTTGGCGGGCACACTGGTTCCGGCGCGGAGAATCTGGCTCATTAAAATCCTGCCGACGCCAGGACGTGCATCGAGCTGCACGCAGAGATGGATAATGGAAACCGCAAAATCAAACGTGCGGACGACGATGTCTTTCGGCGCATTCTTGCCAAAGCCGGGCGAATTGGAGTCGGCATTTTTCATTTTTAATTTTGAACTTTTAATTAGTCCCCGAGGTAGGCTTCGATGACTTTCGGATTGGCGCGCACTTCGGCGGGCGCGCCTTCCGCGATCTTCATGCCGTAATCCAGCACCACGATGCGCTCGCAGATGCCCATCACCACTTGCATGTCGTGCTCGACCAGCAGCACGGAGATTTGAAACTTCTCTTTCACGAAGCGGATCAGCTTCGTCAGCGCAACTTTTTCGGTGGGATTCATCCCGGCGGCGGGTTCGTCCAGCAGCAAGAGCTTTGGCTGCGTGGCCAGCGCGCGGACGATTTCCAACCGGCGCTGTTCGCCGTACGGCAGGCTCGTCGCCGGCTCGTCGCGGAATTTTCCCAGATGGAAAATCTCCAGCAGTTCCATCACCTGCGTTGCCACTGCGGATTCCCCGTCGCGGAAAACCCGCCCGCGCCAGAGCGCATTGCGGACGCCGTGGGGACGATGCACTTGGACGGCGGTGCGGACATTGTCGAACACGCTCATCGAGGCGAACAGGCGGATGTTCTGAAACGTCCGCGCAATGCCGAGCCGGGCGAGCTGATGGGGTTTTAATTTTGCCGTGGATTTTCCCGCAAACGAAATCACGCCACTGGTCGGTTGGTACACGCCGGTGATCAGATTGAACGCCGTGGTCTTCCCCGCGCCGTTCGGACCGATGAGTCCGACGAGTTCGTTGCCGCCCACGCTCAAGTTCAATTCCGACACCGCCGTCAATCCGCCGAAACGGATGGTTACTGTTTCAAGATTGAGCAACGGCGCACTCATTTCTTTCCGAAACTGAACAGCCCTTGAGGACGCGCAATCATCAGCACAACGATGAGCAGCGCGTAGATGATCATCCGGTATTCGGCGAAGCCGCGCAGGAATTCCGGCAGCAGCGTCAGCAAAACCGCCGCCGCAATCACCCCCGCCGTCCGCCCCATGCCGCCGAGAATCACCATCACCACGAGATCAATGGACTTCATGAAATCAAACCCGGTCGGCGAAAGAAATTGTTTGTGGTGCGCGTAGAGTCCCCCGGCAATGCCCGCAAAAAAAGCCCCGATGACAAACGCGGTGACCTTGTAGCGCACCGGGTTCACACCCATCGCGCTCGCGGCCACTTCGTCGTCGTGGACGGCGATGAAGCCGCGACCGTAGGTGGAATTCACCAGGCAGGTGATGACGAACACCGTCGTTCCCGCGAGCGCGAAGGCCCAAAAGAAAGTGGTCAGGCCGGGAATGCCCTTGAGTCCGCTGGCCGCGCCGACGCAATCCATGTTTTGCAAAATGACGCGGATGATTTCCCCGAAGCCGAGCGTGACGATGGCGAGGTAATCCCCGCGCAACCGCAGCGTCGGCACGCCGACCGCCAGTCCAACCAGCGCCGCCGCCAACCCCCCGAGCACCAACGCCACCACAAAAGCGAACGACTGTGCGGCGGGCGGAAGGGTTTTTGAAACCGCGAGGGTGAACGAGGCAGCGGCGTAACCCCCGACCGCCATGAAACCTGCGTGGCCCAGGCTGAACTGCCCGGTGTGGCCGTTGATCAAATTGAGGCTGACGGCCAGGATGATGTTGATGCCGACATCAATCACCAGGCCGAGATAGTAGCGGTTGAACTGCGCGGAGAAATGCGACACCACCGCCGCGACCGTGAGGGCGAGGAGCAGAAATCGTTTGGCGCCGGAGTGCATGAAGATTGCCGCACTCAACCTTGCAAATTCAGCAACCGAAGCAAAGCCTCTTTCAACTGCTTTAATTCTCCAGGAGTCAACTCGCCGAGCTTCACATCAAAACGCGCGAGGGAGATTGGTTGGATTTGTTGCAGGTGAAACGCGCCCGGTTGGAGAAACGGTTTGGGCAACACGCATTCCCAGCGGTTACCGCGCAAAGCCGTCGTGTGGGGAATGACTACCAACAGGGCCAGTTCTTCATCCCGGGGGTAATCACTCAAGATCAACGCCGGTCGGACTTTGGCGGCCAGGCCGAAATCCACGCGCCAAATTTCACCGGGCAGGGTTCTTTTCATCCTCAGCTTCCAGGGCGTCAAGCATCTGGAATCGCTCCAGGGCCAGTCGGTCGCACTCGGCGAGCGTGGTCGCGTCTTCCTCCGCCGCGACCACGCAGCGCATGATTTCCCGCCGTTCTTGGTGGGAGAGTTTTGGAATTTCAGAAATGATTTCTGCCTGACTCACGGTGTCACTTTAGGTTTTAAGCCCCAGCTTGGCAAGCGGCCGGTTAGACCTTCTCCACCGTGGCTTTGCCGAGCAGCCCGGCGGGTTTGAAGAGCAGGATCAAAATCAAAATCGCAAACGCAATCCCGTCGCGGTAGTTCGACAAGCCGGGGATGCCGCCGGCGAACGTTTCCAGCAGGCCGATGACAATTCCGCCCAGTGCCGCGCCTGGCAGATTGCCGATGCCACCAACCACCGCCGCGATGAACGCGCGCAGCCCAGGCTGCACACCCATCAGCGGCTCGATCCCCGGCGCACGCAACGCATAAAAAATTCCCGCCACCGCCGCGAGCGCCGAGCCGAGGCCGAAGGTGAAGCTGATGATGCGGTTGAGATTTACCCCCATCAACGCGGCGGCTTTGTCGTTGAACGCCACGGCGCGCATGGCCGTGCCGGTCCGGGTGCGTTGCACGATGTACCACAATCCGCCCAGCAACAGCGCGGTGACGATGAGGGTTGCCAGATCGTTGCTGTTCACCGTCAGTCCGCCGAGATGAAAATCCTGCTGCGGCAAAAGTTTGGGGAACGGTTTGGTTTCCGCGCCGAACGCAGCCTTGTGCTGGCCGGTGTATTCGATGAACAACGACACGCCGATGGCGGTGATGAGCACGGTGAGTTTGGGACGGTTGCGGAGCGGGCGGTAGGCGAGCAGTTCGATCAACATCCCGATGCCGGCGCAGATGGCGGCGGCCAGCACCACGACGACGAACGCACCGAGATACGATTGCGCAGGGAAAACTTTCGCCACCGCCGGAGCGAGGAAGTAGGCGGCGAACGCCCCGAGCATCAGCACGTCGCTGTGCGCGAAGTTGATGAAACGCAGGACGCCATAGACCATCGTGTAGCCAAGCGCGATCAGCGCATAAATGGATCCGAGCGCGAGACCGTTGATAAGCTGCTGGAGGAACTCGTTGATAGTTTTTAGTTGATGGTTGATGGGCAAACGGCGCGACGCGGGCCGCTCAACAAATGTTTCTCAAAGTTTGACACGGAGAAAATCTGCCGACCCGCCTATCAACTATCAACCAAAGACTATCAACCACCTCAAGGGTTGACCGTCTCCAGGTATTTGAACTTCCCGTCCTTGACCTGCAAAATCACCGCCGACTTGGTGGCGTCGCGCTGGGCGTTGATGTCGGTCTTGCCCGTGGCGCCGACAAAGTTTTTCGTGGCGGCCAAGGCGTCGCGAACTTTCTGGCCGTCGGTTGAACCCGCACGTTTGATGGCGTCGGCGAGGACGAGAGCAGAATCATAACCGAGCGCGGCCATGGCGTCGGGGAGTTTGCCGCCATATTTTTTTTGGTAGGCGGCGACGAAGTTCTTGCTCTGCTCCGTCGCCACGTCGGGCGCGTAATGGGTCGAGAAATAATGTCCCTCAACGGCATCCTGCCCGATTTTCACAAGTTGGTCCGACTCCCAGCCATCGCCGCCAAAGAGCGGGATCTTCAGGCCGAGTTGCTTGGCTTGAATGCAGATGAGCGCAACGTCCGTGTAATAACCGGGGATGAACACCGCGTCGGGATTGGCGGATTTGATCGCCGTGAGCTGCGCCTTGAAATCCTTGTCGCCGCCGTTGAAGTCCAGCTCCGTCACGATCTGTCCGCCGCCGGCGATGAAACCTTCCTTGAAATATTTCGCGAGCCCCTTGCTGTAATCACTCTTCACATCGGTGAACACGGCGACCTTTTTCGCCTTCAATGTCTTCGTGGCGAAGTTTGCCATGACCGTACCCTGGAACGGATCAATGAAGCAGACGCGAAAAATAAAATCGCCGGTCTCGGTGACTTTGGGATTGGTGGAGGACGGCGAGATCATCGGAATTTTCGCCTGCTGACAGATCGGCGCGGCCTCGAGCGAACGGCTGGAGGCAACCTCGCCGAGGATCGCCACGACGCCGTCGCGCGCGATGAGTTTGTTGACGACCGTGGCCGGCTCGCCGGCCTTGGACAGATCATCCTCGGTGAGCAGTTGAATCTGTTTGCCGAGCACACCCCCCGCGGCGTTGATTTCCTCAACGGCCAGCAGCGTACCTTCGTGCGACGAGATGCCGAACGTGGCTTCCTTGCCGGTGAGCGAGGCGAACTCGCCGACCTTGATGGCGTCGCCGGCCGGTTTGCAACCGCTGACGAGGAGGAGTGCGGCCGCGCCGGCCGCGCCGATAATTTGTTCAAGTCTGCTGATCATAAAGTTTTCCGGTTCAAAGATTGATTTTCCGCACCAACAACCCCGCCACCGTAAGAAACTGCGCCGCCGGTTTCAATCTCCAATGCGGGATGAGGGCAACCCGGAGGGTGTGCTTACAACCGGGTGAGGGTAACGAATCCTCGTCGTCGTCGTCGTCGGTTTGTTGATTGATTTAGGGAGACGCTGACGAGGCCGAGAACGAGGAGGAGCATTCCTTCAAGCACGGCCTCACCCGACTTTAATCACACCCGCAACCCGGAAGGTGGCACGCACGCAGGCCGCCGAACTCAAAAAATTATTTGACAGCCCAGGCCTGACTACCTACCGTTCGGTAGGTTTATGGCCAAAGTTGCAAATCCCAACGAGACCCGAGCGCAGATTCTGCGCGCGGCGGTGAAATGTTTCGCCCACAGCGGCTACGCCGCCGCGTCGGTGCAGCAGATCGTGAGCGACGCCAAGGTCTCCAAGCCCGCGTTGTATTATTACTTCAAGGACAAGGCCGGGCTGTTTCAGGCGCTGGTGAGCGAGTCGCACGACAAGAAACTGGAGCTGATGAAGGAAGCGGCGGGACGTGCCAGCGGGCTGCGCGCGCAACTCGTCGAAGTGCTGACCAGCCTGTTCGATTACTTCGCCGACAACCGCGAGCTGGTGCGGATCTCCCTGGCCACGGCGTTTGCCTCGCCGGGCGAACTGCCCGTTGGCCTGCGCTACGTGGACAAGTGCGAGCGCAACTTTGAATTCATCCACGCGCTGATGCAGCAGGCTTTGAAAAACGGCGAGCTGGGTTCCCGGTTCACGAGCCGCGAGCTGGCGTTTGGATTTTACGGGCAGGCCAACTCCTATCTGATGGCACACCTGATGATGACCGGCTGCCGCCTGAACCGCGCCACCGCCGAACGCGTCGTGGAACTTTTTCTGACCGGCGCCGGTGCCGGAAAAAAATCTGCCGTCAAACCGGGTCGAACCAAAAAATAATATGAAACGTTACGTATTCCTCGCCCTCGTGTTGGTGCTGGCCATTCTCGGCGGTCTCGCCGCCGTGAAAGTAAGGCAAATCCAAACCCTCATCGCGTTCGGCAAAACCTATTCACCACCGCCGGAAACCGTTTCGCCGTTCGCCGCGCGCGAAGAGAAATGGCCGAACACGCTGGCCGCCATCGGCTCCATCGCCGCCGTCCAAGGCATCACCATCACGCCGGAACTCGCCGGCACGGTGAAGGCAATCGCCTTTGAATCCGGCGCGGTCGTGGCCAAGGGCGATCTGCTCGTGCAGCTCGACACTTCCTCCGAAGAAGCGCAGTTGCGCGGCGTGGCGGCGCAGCAGGAATGGGATGCCATCAATCTCAAGCGCCTGCAAAATCTGCGGAAGGAAAACACCGTGTCGCAGTCCGAACTCGACGCCGCCGAGATCGCCGCCAAGACCAGCCAGGCCAATGCCGACAACATCCACGCGATCATCGAAAAGAAAACCATCCGCGCGCCATTCGCCGGCCGCACCGGCATCCGGCAGGTGAACCTGGGCGAATCCGTGGATCACGGCAAGGCCATCGTTTCGTTGACGGCGCTCTCGCCGGTGTACGGAGATTTTTCCTTGCCGCAGCAGGAGCTGTCGCAGCTGCGCACCGGCCTGAAAGTGCGCGTGGTTTCCGACACGTTTCCCGGCCAGCAGTTCGACGGCGTGCTGACCGCCATCAATCCCGACCTCGATCCCGTGACGCGCAGCGTGCGGGTGCAGGCGACGTTTGAAAACGCCGGCGAGCTGCTGCGGCCCGGCATGTTCGCCCGCATGGAAGTGATTTTGCCGGAGGAACAAAAGGTTCTGGCCATTCCCGCGACGGCGATCTTGAGCGCGCCGTTTGGCGATTCGGTTTACGTCGTCATTCCCTCCACCGCGACCAATGCCGCGCCGGGCAGCCTGATGGTGCGGCAGCAGTTTATCCGCACCGGTCGTGGACGCGGGGGTTTTGTGAACGTGGAGTCGGGATTGAAACCCGGCGACCGCGTGGTGGGCGCGGGCCTCTTCAAGCTGCGCAACGGCATGAGCGTGGTGGAGAACACCGAGATTTCACCGGAGTCCGGCAAGAAGCCGTCGGACAGTTGATCACGCGACAAATTGAAACGTGAAAGCAACATTCAACATTCAATATTCAACGCCCAACCCTCAAGGATGGGCGGACGGACGTGCTCGAAGCCAGTTTGAAACTGTGGCGGCGGGCGTCCCGCCCGCCGTAGAGGGCCGGCATCTTGCCGCCCGGAAAAGTCGTTCAAACTCAGAGAGCATCCCTGTTTTCAAACGCCGTTTTGACAACCACATTTTTTCCGCCGGGCTGGCAGCCCCAGCTCTACGTCAGCCAGGATGGCTGACGCCACCGTTTCAAACCGGCCCTCTGCCTCTTGGATGTTCAGCGTTGAATGTTGAGCGTTGAATGTTCCCCCTTCTCCCATGAAATCCTTTACCGACTTATTCATCAAACGCCCCGTGCTCGCGGTCGTGGTGAATCTGGTGATTCTCATCGCCGGGTTCCAGGCCATCCGCTCGCTCAACGTGCGGCAATATCCGCGCAGCGAAAACGCCACCGTCACCATCACCACGGCCTACGTCGGCGCGCCGGCGGAACTCGTGCGCGGCTTCATCACGCAACCGCTGGAGCGCGTCATCGCGGCGGCGGACGGCATTGAATATTTGCAATCCGCCAGCAAACTCGGCCTCTCGACGATCACCGCGCGGTTGAAATTAAATTACGATGCGAACAAAGCGCTCTCGGAAATCAGTTCCAAGGTGGATCAAGTCCGCCGCGATCTGCCGCCCGAAGCCGAGGTGCCCGTCATCAATATTGAGTCTGCCGACTCGCGTTTCGCCTCGGCGTATTTGAGTTTCACGTCCGACATTTTGGAGGCGAACCAGATCACAGATTATCTCGTGCGCGTGGTGCAGCCGCGCCTCTCCGCGCTGGAAGGCGTGCAGCGCGCGGACATTCTCGGCGGGCGCACCTTCGCCATGCGCATCTGGCTCAAGCCCGACCGGCTCGCGGCTTACAACATCAGTCCCAACCAGGTGCGGCAGGAACTTGCGGCGAATAATTTTCTTTCCGCCGTCGGTCGCACCAAGGGTTCGCTGGTGCAGATCAATCTCACAGCCAACACCGACCTGCGGTCGGTCGAGGAGTTTCAAAACCTCGTGCTGCGCCGATCCGGCGACAGCCTCGTGCGCCTGCGCGATGTGGCGGACGTGGCGCTCGGCGCGGAAGATTACGACACCGAAGTGCGGTTCAGCGGCGAACGCGCCGTGTTCATGGGCATTTGGACCCTGCCCAACGCGAACTCGCTCGACGTGATCAAGCGGCTGCGGAAAGAGATGGCGGCCATCCAGAGCGATCTGCCCGTGGGCTTGAAGGGACGCATTGCCTACGACGCGACCAAGTACATTGACGACGCGCTGCGCGAAGTCATCAAGACGCTGACGGAGACGCTGTTCATCGTGGCGGTCGTGATTTTTCTGTTCCTCGGTTCGCTGCGCTCGGTACTGATTCCACTGGTGGCGATTCCCATCTCGCTGATCGGCGCGGTGTTTCTTATGCAGTTGTTCGGCTTCACGCTGAACCTGCTCACGCTGCTGGCGGTCGTGCTGTCAGTCGGCCTCGTGGTGGACGACGCCATCGTGATCGTGGAAAACGTGGAACGCCACATCCGCAACGGCCTGACACCGACGAATGCCGCGCTGGTCGGCGCGCGGGAGTTGATCGGGCCGATCATCGCCATGACCATCACGCTCGCGGCGGTGTATGCGCCCGTCGGTTTGCAAGGCGGGCTGACCGGTTCGCTGTTTCGCGAGTTTGCGCTGACGCTGGCCGGCGCGGTGTTCATCTCCGGCGTCGTGGCGCTGACGCTCTCGCCGATGATGTCCGCGAAACTGCTCAGTCACGAACGCGAGGAACACGGACTGACCGCGAAGATCAACCACGGATTTGACCGGTTGCGGAAATTCTACGCCCGCATTCTCGACGCGACACTGCGGGCGCGCCCGGCGGTTTACGTGATCTGGATTGGCCTGACGATTCTGGCGGTGCTGATGTTCAACATGGCGTGGCAGGCCAAAGAGCTGGCCCCGCCGGAGGATCAGGGTTTCACGCTCGGCCTCGTGGAAGCCGCGGCGGACGCCACCATTGATCAGACCACGTTCTACACGGACGCGTTGAACAAGAAGTTGATGAGCGTGCCTGAAACCGACCGCACGTTTCAGCTCACGTTTCCCGACGGTGGCATCAGCGGCATGGTGCTGAAACCGTGGGGCGAACGGAAGCGCACCGTGTTTCAAATCATCCCGGAAGTGCAGGCCAGCGTGAACAAGGTTCCCGGCGTCCGCGCCATGATGGTCGCGCCACCCGCGCTGCCCGGCGGCGGAGATTTTCCGGTGGAGTTTATTCTCACCGCCACGGCCGAGCCGGAGGAAATTCTTGGATTCGCCGAAAAGCTGCAGCAGATGGCCGCGACCAACGGGATGTTTGCCTTCCCGCCGATCATTGACACGAAGATTGACCAGCCGGAAGCCGAGCTGGTGCTGGATCGCGACAAGGTGGCCGCGCTCGGGCTGGACATGGCGACGGTGGGTTCGGATCTGGCCGCGCTCGTCGGCGGGAATTTCGTGAACCGCTTCAACTTCGCCGGGCGCAGCTACAAGGTGATTCCGCAGTTGAAGCGCGTCGAACGGCTGGACCCGGCGCAGCTTGAAAACAATTATGTGCAAGGCCCGGGCGGCAAGCTCATTCCTTTGAGCACCTTCGCCACGTTCAAGAAAAAAACCACGCCGCGCGCGCTCAACCGCTTTCAACAGATGAACGCGGTGAAAATTTCCGGCGTGGCCCTCCAGCCGCTGGACACGGCGCTGAAGTTTTTTGAAAACGAGTCGGCGAAGATTCTGCCGCAGGGTTACAAGCTGGAATACACGGGCGAATCGCGGCAGTTGCGGCGGGAGG